>CAJGDC010000082.1 GCA_904502005.1 uncultured Alistipes sp. | reverse complement strand
TCAAACTTCTCGCCCGCGTAGCGCATTATTCGCTCCACAGCCTCCTGACGAGAGATTGCGCTAAAGTAAGGGATGTTGTTGTTCATACAGCTGTTTGGCTCAGAGCGGAATATGCCGCGAGAGTGGAAATATCCGCCCTCGTAAACATCGACAATGTTAGAGTAGGTAGGGTGGAAGATAAGGTGACTCCAACCAACCTGATCCATATCGCCCGTAGCCTCAAGGTTGCGATACCAACCAAGGCTCTTACCTGCGTAGAAATCCTTAAGGTGTGAACAGCAAGGACAAGTACACGACTGAATAAATGCGTTGTGGTAAATATACTCGTCTGCCAACTTTGCAAAGCCGTGACCGCCCGCCTCGTGCTGAACAATACCGCGGAAGTCGTAAGGGAAAGCATCATCTGACATTGGGCAACAAGCAATAGCAGAGCCATCACCCCACATATAGCAGATACCTCCATATTCAGTGGTATTTTCAATCATAACCACCAAAGTTTGACCGAGATTATCCTCATTTACAGTCGTTGCCTTCATTGCATATTCATAGGTTGTCTCGTGATTGGGTTCAATACCCTCCAATGAATATTGAGAGCCAAACTTCGCATCGCGAATGGTGTTTACAGTTCCCATACCGCTGTCGTTACTCATACCAAAGACGGTATAGACATTGAAGTAGTCGCGGTAGGTCTTGTATGGCTCAATATCGAAATAGTAACCAATAGCCTCATTAATGCCGTTAAGGTAGCTACCGTGAGCAATGTCGCGAGCATCAAAGCAGTCGCCCATAAAGACAATGTTCACACCACCACCCTTTGTTGCTGTCTGGTTGATAAGTACATCGCCGTCGCCATACTGGTAGTCATACTGCTCAACCTTCATTGTTGCGCGATAGTCCTTACTGTTCAGCAGGAAGACTATCTCGCCTGCACGACCGCGATTGTACTCGTATTGAGGGTCGTTGTATGAGCCTGTGTTTATCTCAAACTCACCAACCTCAGCAGCGGTCATCTCTGCTACTGTTACAGTAACCTCGGTCTTGCCTACGCCCGATGATGGGGTGACTGTCACCCAATCAGGCATACTCTCTACGCTCCACGCAAAACCACTCGGTGCGCGAAGCACAAACTCGCGTGTATGCTCGGCGTTGAGCGTACGCATCAGTCGGCGTGAGATTGTAAAGTCGTGGTGCGCAACTATACGCTTAAATTCGTTCCATCCCGAACTGTTCTGATAGCGATTTATTGCCTGCTCTGGTACCTCTACGGCAAAGTTGTCCTTTGCTACACCATCGAACACTCCACCCTGAACATACGGTGGCTCAATAGCTTTGCAGACAATCTTGTTTAGATAAGAGCAACCGCTAAATACACCACTCTTAAGTATCGCAAACTCTGCCGGGAGTACAACCCCCTCTAATGTACTACACCCCATAAAAGAACCCTCGCCCAAAGTCATCAACTCATCAGGGAACTCGAGCGTACCCATTAGGCGCCCGTTGCTAAAAAAAGCCCAGTTTCCAATCTCGATAAGCCCTTTGGGGAATTCTGCAATAGTCGAGAATTGACAGCTCCGAAAACAGTTCTCAGGAATCTTTAGCAGATTTGCAGGCAGTTTTAGTTCTCCCTGGAAACGACAGTCTTCAAATGCAGACGCTTCAATATCGGTAATACCGTCGTGGAGTACCAATCTGCCATTAAGTCCTGAACATCGATAAAATGTCTGCCAGTAGATTTTTGTTAACGATGTAGGAATTACAATGTCGCCAGTAAAGCCCGAACAATAGCAGAATGCCTCTTCACCAAGATATTCGAGATTGTCTGGCAGTACCAGTGGGCCGGAAAATCCGCTACAATTTTGAAATGCGTTATAATCTATATGTGTAAGCGAAGAGGGCAGTCCTAAGTTTCCGGATAGTGCTGAACAACCACTAAATGCCAATGCTCCAATCTTCTCCAAATGTGGCGGAAGAGAGAGCGAGGTAAGATTAGAACAATGACAGAATGCATATCGGTCAATCTCCACTACATCGTCAGGAATAATAAGCGCACCTGCAAGCAGAGAACAGCCATTAAACGCATCTTCTCCAATCTTTGTAACCTTCTCAGGGAAGACAAAGTTTACAAGGGTTGATTTTCCCGAAAAAGCACCATCTGGAATTGCGTCATTACCTTTGCCATAGTCTTCGTTTCTAGGGTAACTGTTGTGGTCAATCGAAGCGTTGGGATATCTAGCCTGAACTTGAGCATCAGCATCCTCCCAAGAGTCTGGATACTCTGTGGTAAAATAGATCTCTTTCCACTCTCCGTCTATATATCCCCACCAACTCCATATCCAATCAACAATCTGCGCCTCCTTAAGGTTTACGCTCT
>CAJGDC010000081.1 GCA_904502005.1 uncultured Alistipes sp. | reverse complement strand
CTAATATTAAGTATCAGTCAGCAAAGAAGGCTAAAACGGTAAAGGCCGACTTTAATGCTATCCATCAGGAGGCTGTAGCTGCCGTGGAGAAGCACGGTTATCCAATGTTGCTTATCAAAGGTTGCGAGATGGCTCGTGGCGCCGAGACTCACGGACACTTCAACGCCCTCTTCCTTGAGGATATTAATGGCTTGTACGACCCAGATTTGGAGGTGGCTCTGCGTAGAGTAAAAGATCAGGGCGGTATTGTCATCCATAACCACCCAGCATGGCGCCGCAAGACAAGCGACAAGACCGAGTTCCACGAGAGAGTGTACAGCCAGGGCTTGGTAGATGGTGTTGAGGTTGTTAATGGTTATACCTTCTATCCGCACATCGTTCGTCGTTGTATCGATGAGAACCTTACTATGTTTGCAAATAGCGATGAGCACTCGTTCACCTCAAATAGATTCGGTGCTATGGGAAACCATCGTACGATGACCCTTATTTTCGCTAAAGAACTTACCGAGAAGTCTATCAAGGATGCTATCCTTAAGCGCCGCACAATTGCCTATTCTGGTGGCTCGCTGATTGGCGAGGAGTCTTGGCTTGTTGAGCTGCTGAATGCCTCTATTGATTGTCGTGTAATTAGAGTAAATAAGGAGAATAATGAGCATCTGTATATGCTTACAAATCAGTCATCTATCACATATCGTCTGCGCCGTGGTAAGACCATTTATGAGCTTGAGCCGTTTAAGCCTGTTATGGTTAGCTTCGGTAAGGATAAGGAGGGTGTAGAGGCTGCAAAACCTGTATTTACAGCCGACAATCTCTGGATTGCTGACTATAAGCATCCAAAGGTGACTATCGAGGTTGATAAGAAGTAACAGCTTGAAAGTATGAAAAAGATTATCGTTTTTGTGTTGTTGTGCCTCGCTATTGGTGCAACAGCTCAGGCACAGAGTCGTCTTGAGCATTTGAAGATTAAGAGCCAGATCCTGGGCGTAGAGAAGGATTATTCAATCTATCTGCCCGATGGTTACGATAGCTCTACAGAGCGTTATCCGGTGCTATATCTACTTCACGGAGCGTGGGGTAACCACAAGTCATGGAATCGCGATGGAGGTGGTGAGCAGCCTCGTATAACTAACGAACAGATTGCTAAGGGAGAGGCTGTAAAGATGATTGTTGTCATGCCGGATGCAACTGGTATCGGAGCTCGTCGTGGTGGTAAAAATATGGGATATTTCAACGTCAAAGATTGGGCGTATGAGAATTTCTTCTTCCAGGAGTTTATTCCTTATATTGACCAGAATTTCAGAACTATAGCTACAAAAGAGGGTCGTGCAATTGCAGGTCTATCTATGGGAGGCGGTGGCTCTGTGGTTTACGCCCAAAGACACCCTGAGATGTTTAGCGCTTGCTACTCTACAAGCGGTCTGCTGGACCACCGTTATAAGTTAATCGAAACCCCTCATGATGAGATAGAGTGGCGATGGTCTGTCGCTGAAACCTCTCCTGTGGAGTTTTTGCGCCACGCAACGCCTGAAGATTTAGAGAAATTGCGCACTGTGCGCTGGATGTTGGACTGCGGTGATGATGACAGTCTGATACAGACAAATCTCGACTTCTTTAGCGAAATGAAGCGTGGTAAAGTGGCTGTTGAGTTCCGAGTTCGAGATGGTGTTCACGATTGGAAATTCTGGCGTGAAGCGTTGCCTCTAATCCTCGGATTCTCGTTCCCGGTAGAGAAAAAATAGAGGGGAAATAGGATCAAATTTTGTGATTTTGGAGAGGCTGTTTTTGATGGCAGCCTCTCCATTTTTTTGTACATTTTGAAGTGATTTTGATGCCCCGATTTTGACTGCAAATCATATCGAAAAACGATAAAGATAAGCGACAGGTGTTCAACGGTTATTTAGAGGTGTTTTTGCCTCGTAAGTGCCTAAAAAGTCGCACTTTGAGAAGAATTTTTAGACTCTTTTCGCAATTTTTGAAAATTTTTCACAACTGCCAGTTTGTTTCAAAATGTGCTATATGCAACACATTGAAAATCAATATATTAAAAAATGGTATATAAATAAAACATTATTATATTTCAAATAATATAAGAAAAAAGAATAAGCAAACGGCTCAAAAAGGGCATAAACACCCCGATTTTTGGCTCACTTTTGAGCATATATATAGTGTGAATTAAAAATTTTGATTAACTTTGCACCCGCCTAACGGCAAAAACGAAATAGAAATTGGGGGCGAGAACCCCCGCAAGTTTAACACAATTAAAGGTTTTTTTAGATGCCTACAATTCAGCAATTAGTAAGAAACGGCAGAGCCAAGATGGAGGACAAGTCTAAGTCTCCGGCTCTTGCTGCGTGCCCTCAGCGTCGTGGCGTTTGTACCCGTGTGTACACCACCACCCCTAAGAAGCCAAACTCGGCTATGCGTAAGGTAGCACGTGTAAGATTGACCAGCGGCAAGGAGGTCAACGCCTATATCCCAGGAGAGGGCCACAACTTGCAGGAGCACTCAATTGTGCTTGTTCGTGGAGGTCGTGTTAAGGACCTTCCAGGTGT
>CAJGDC010000080.1 GCA_904502005.1 uncultured Alistipes sp. | reverse complement strand
AGTTCTACCAGTTCTGGCTCAACGTATCTGATGAGGATGCAAAGCGATATATCAAGATCTTTACACTCCTTGACCGTCAGACCGTTGAGGCTCTTATTGCAGAGCACGATGCTGCACCGCACTTGCGCGTTCTTCAGAAGCGTCTTGCTCAGGAGGTGACAACAATGATTCACTCTGAGGCTGAGTATCTGAAGGCTGTTGAGGCATCTGGTATTCTCTTTGGTCAGGCAACTTCTGAGGCTCTGAAGAATCTTGATGAGCAGACACTTCTTCAGGTATTTGAGGGTGTGCCACAGTTTGAGATTTCTGCTGCTGACCTCGGTTGCACATTTATCGACCTCTGCGCAGAGAAGACTGCTATCTTCCCATCTAAGGGCGAGTGCCGTAAGATGATTCAGGGTGGTGGAGTATCACTCAATAAGCAGAAGGTTGCGGATATTGCAGCTACGGTGACAGCTGACGACCTTATTGCCGGCAAGTATCTGCTTGTGCAGAAGGGTAAAAAGAACTACTATCTCGTTATTGTCAATGAGTAGCGAGAAGTTATATACAATCAACCTTGAAGGCATGGATTTCCATGCCTTCCATGGTTGTTATGAGCTTGAGCGTCTGACTGGTAGCCACTTTGAGGTGAGTCTTCGCATAGTGTCACCTTTGGGCAGGGTAGCAGAGGATGATGATGTTACGCAAGCGGTGAACTATCTTACAGTTTATGAGACAGTGCGTGAGCAGATGGCAGTCACTCAGCACACTATTGAGCGCGTGGCTCAGAATATTATCAATGCACTGCATGATAGCTTTAAGCAGATTGTGGCTGTGGAGTGCACTGTAACCAAAATAGCCCCACCTTTGGGAGGTAAGGTTAATAGGGTTAGTGTGACGCTGAAGAGCGATTTTTAGAGATTTAGGTTAGAGTTATGAGCAAAAGAGACTCTTTTGGTAGCAAAATTGGTGCAATACTTGTTGCCGCGGGTAGTGCTATCGGTTTGGGTAGCATTTGGCGATTTCCATATATGACTGGTGAGAATGGTGGCGGAGCATTTCTGCTTGTCTACCTGCTTAGTGTGCTGATTGTCGGCATACCGGTTATGCTTGCCGAGTTTGCTATCGGTACCCATACCCGCAAAAGCCCCGTTAAGGCGTATAACTCACTCTCGCCGCGTTGGACTTGGTTGGGCTATAATAGCGTCATCGTATCTCTTTTAATATCAGGATTTTACTATATTGTTGCGGGTTGGTCTTTGGAGTACTTTGTTAGCTCTGTTGATGGCTCGTTATATAGCGCAACGGATTTTCATAACCACTTTGTTGCCTTTACGGAGTCATGGCGTGAGCCGTTCTATACCGTGCTTTTTGTTGTGCTGACACATGCTGTAGTGGCGATGGGTGTGCAGCAGGGTTTGGAGCGAATATCAAAAATAGTGATGCCGGTGCTGTTGATAATGCTTGTGGTGCTTGTTATCCACTCGGCAACAATGTCGGGAGCAGCTGAGGGTTACCGTTTCCTCTTCACTCCCGACTTTAAGAAGGCCTTTTCGGTGCAGACAATTGTTAGCGCAGTCGGTCAGGCGTTCTTCTCGCTCTCTATTGGCTTGGGTTGTATGATTGCATACTCATCATACTTCAAGGAGGGAACAAACCTTACAAAGACATCTTTCTCGGTGAGCCTGATGACCTTCTTTGTGGCTATGCTCTCGGGAATGGTAATCTTTCCGGCGGTATTTAGCGTTGAGGGTCTTGAGCCTACAGCCGGCCCGACACTGCTCTTTGAGACTCTGCCATTTATCTTTGCCGAGATGCCTGCACCACAGCTCTGGAGTGCAATTTTCTTCCTGTTGGTTGCTCTGGCAGCGCTGACATCGACAATTTCGTTCCATGAGGTGCTTACGCAGTATCTGCAGGAGAACCATAACATCGCTCGTAAACATGCGGCGCGAGCAACTACGCTGGCAACAATCCTCCTTGCGGTTGTATGCCTTAAGTGGGAGTGGTTCTTCGGTGCTTTTGATACTATTACGGCAGATGTACTGATGCCTATAGGTGGATTGCTGACATCAATATTTGCGGGTTGGTTTTTTGACCGTAAGAGCTTCCGTGAGCAGATCTCCAACTACGGCACACTGAGGGCAAAAATGTTTCCACTTCTTGTTTTTACACTTAAATGGGTGGCACCTATATTGTTAAGTGTAGTATTTGTGTGGAATTTAATCTTTTAATTAGCTGAAATTGAGAAAAAATTTGTAATTTTGGCGCGGAAAATGACAAACATTTATAAACCATAAATTTATAACACTATGATTTCGTATAAGAATCTCGGTCTTGTAAACACTAAAGAGATGTTTGCAAAGGCTATCGACGGTGGCTACGCAGTACCTGCATTCAACTTCAACAACATGGAGCAGTTGCAGGCTATCATCATGGCTGCAGCAGAGACTAAGTCTCCAGTAATCCTCCAGGTATCTAAGGGTGCACGTAACTATGCAAACCAGACCCTTCTTCGCTATATGGCTGAGGGTGCTGTTGAGTACGCTAAGGAGCTCGGTTGGGCTAAGCCACAGATCGTTCTTCACCTCGATCACGGTGATTCGTTCGAGACTTGTAAGTCTTGCGTAGATATGGGCTT
>CAJGDC010000079.1 GCA_904502005.1 uncultured Alistipes sp. | reverse complement strand
TAAAGACACCATGTGACTCAAATATCTCGCGCTGTGAGTTGAGGCACTCGGCAGATGCGTAGCAGCTATCTGGTAGAGTTGCCAAAGATGCCAACTTCTCTGCATTCTCTGCCTGGTGGATATTTACATTCACATAGGTTCTATCTGCCACCTCAAGACCATGCTCCATCTCAAAGCCATATCGGCATGCCACAGCAAGACCAGCGATAAGCTGATAGATGTCTGCACTACCATCTGGAGAGCGCATCTCTACAGTCTGCTTCTGCGTTGTGTCGTAATGGCGTACAAGCTCCAGTGGATTTGCTATGCTGCACATGTCGCGCTTGGCTGTCCAACCCAGTGGCACGCGCACAAGCACAGAGCGGTTTCTATCGCCCCAGCAGATATTTGTCGGAGCCTCCTGGTGCGGAACAAGGCGGAAGTATGATGTCGGATTTGTATTTCCGAAGGCTGTAATTGATGGGGCAAGTGTCATCATTCCGGCAATAGCCTTGCGAGCAGTCGCCGACAGAACTCCATTCTCAACCATCTGATTTACACCATCCTTAACAATTCGCATATGGATATGTAGACCCGAGCCAGCCTTGCCGGCAGTGATTTTCGGCGCGAAGGTTATGTCGTAGCCATACTGATATGCAAGATTTCGGATTATCCACTTGGCAACCATCAGCTGGTCTGCAGCATTTAGGGCTGGAACAGGAAGGAACTCGATCTCGTTCTGCTCGTAAATCATGCCGTCAATGGTAAAGTTGCCCACCTCAGAGTGGCCATACTTAATCTGTCCGCCAGCCTGAGCGATGTATGCCATACACTGGGTGCGGAAGTGGTTAAACTTTGCATATGGAGCAGACTCGTGGTATCCCTTTTGGTCGGTTGCTGGGAATAGACCCTCGTCCGGAGCAATGACGTAGTACTCCAACTCGCCCATTGCCTCAAACTCCATACCTGTAACCTCGTTAAATGCCTTGCACGCCTTGCGCAGGGTGTTCTCAGGTGAACTCTCAAGCAACTGACCATCCTTATTGAAGTATGAGCAGAGCATTGTAAGGGTTGGTATCTCAGCAAATGGGTCTACGAAGGCTGTTGAGAAGCGAGGAAGAACATAGAGGTCACTACTTCCCGCCTCAATAAATGGGAAGAGGCTACTGCCATCTACACGCTCACCGCAAGAGAGTATTGTGTCAAGATATTCTGCATTGTTGATTACAAAGTTCAACGTCTTGAGTCGTCCGTCGCCTGCAGGGTACATAAAGTTGACCATGCGGATTTCATTCTGGGTGATAAACTTTACAATATCAGCCTTGGTAAATTGATTACACGGCTTACCTAAAAAGGCGACAACCTTATTAGGATTAAGTTCTAACTGCTTGTTGTTCATAATATTACAGTTTTATAAAGTATGTTCTACAAGAATTTTTATACCTATCAAAATCAGTACCGCTCCGCCCATAAACTCAGCCTTTGACTTATATCTGCAACCAAAAGCATGGCCGATATATAGTCCTACTGCCGATAGCATTGCGGTAGTAATGCCAATTGTCGTTGCAGCGGCAAATATAGGCTCTTTAAGAAAGGCGAGAGATACTCCCACGGCGAGTGCGTCTATGCTTGTGGCGACGGCGAGTGGAAACATCTGCTTTGCCGAAAAGTCGGAGTTGCCCCTCTCGCAGCTCTTTGAGAGAGACTCATGAATCATATTAAAGCCGATAAAGCCTAATAGACAGAAGGCAATCCAGTGGTCTATGCTCTCGACCAAACTTGCGAAACTAACACCTAAAAAATAGCCAATTATCGGCATAAGTGCCTGAAAACCACCGAACCATACAGCAACAGATGTGGCGTGTCCGATTTTAATCTTGTTCACAGACAGACCCTTGCCAATTGCAACCGCAAAGGCATCCATAGATAGCCCAATAGCTATCAAAATCAACTCAACAATACCCATAACAGTCACAAATATAACGAAAAAATTGAAAAGTTTTACCATTCGCCTTTCATCTTTCGGCATAATTTTATACCTTTGTATGCTTATAATGCGAAAACACTATTAAAAAACAATATTATGGCTGAATTTATTTATCAGGAGCCGCTCCCAATTGAGCGCGACAACACCGAGTATCGTCTGCTTACTAAGGACTATGTAAAGGTTGTAGAGTGTGACGGTCGTCAGATTTTGAAGGTAGACCCTAAGGGTCTTGAGTTGCTTGCCAAGGAGGCGTATACAGATGTATCTTTCTACCTCCGCGCTTCACATCTTCAGAAACTTCGCAATATCCTTGAGGATAGCGAGGCAACTGATAACGACAAGTTTGTGGCTTACACAATGCTTATGAACTCTGTTGTTGCTGCTGAGGGCGAGCTTCCAACTTGCCAGGATACAGGTACAGCAATCTGTGTGGCTCATAAGGGTGAGGATGTATACACAGGCGTTGAGGATGCAGAGTATATCTCTCGTGGTGCATACCAGACATATGCAGAGCGTAACCTCCGCTACTCTCAGGTTGTGCCTATCACAATGACAGACGAGCACAACTCTGGAACTAACCTCCCTGCTCAGATTGACATCTACGGTGGTCACCCAGGCATGGAGTACGAGTTCCTCTTTATCACTAAGGGTGGTGGTTCGGCAAATAAGACCTTCCTCTACCAGCAGACTAAGGCTCTGCTTAACGAGGAGTCTCTCGTAAAGTTCTTCAAGGAGCATATTAAGGACCTCGGTACCTCTGCTTGTCCTCCATATCACCTTGCAGTTTGTATCGGTGGTACATCTGCTGAGATGTGTCTTGCAACCGTTAAGAAGGCATCTGCAGGTTATCTTGATGAGCTCCCAACATCTGGTAACGAGGGTGGTCGTTGCTTCCGTGACCTCGAGTGGGAGGAGAAGATTCTCAAGATTTGCCAGGAGATGGGTATCGGCGCACAGTTTGGCGGTAAGTACCTTGTACACGATGTTCGCGTAATCCGCGCACCTCGCCATGCAGCTTCTTGCCCTGTTGCTATCGGCGTAAGCTGCTCTGCAGACCGTAATATCAAGGCTAAGATTACTCCGGAGGGTATCTTTATCGAGCAGCTCGAGAAGAATCCTGCACGCTTCTTG
>CAJGDC010000078.1 GCA_904502005.1 uncultured Alistipes sp. | reverse complement strand
ATTGGGTTGCGCTCGTTATGGAACTTGCTGTTTGCCTCTGTGTAGCTCGACTTGGTCTGTGTCTCGCCCCACGCATAGTGGTTTCCTCGCTGTGAAGGCTTTGTTGCTCCCACGTTGCAAGTAGCCCAGCGTGTACTTGATGGTAGGCCGAGGTCTACCCAGTCGTGGCCACCGACATTACCCTTTGTCTGGCGAGCGACAACTTTTGGCCTATCCATAACAGGATATATGCGGCAACCTAAGAAGCGCTGTGCAAGCATAATTGTGCCATTGTCGCTGCTTGAGAACTTGAATACGTGGGCAGTATAGTTATCTGGGCCAGATGTAGCGAGCCAGTAGTAGCCCTCATCTTTGTAGTTGTGGTTCCAACCCTCTTTGTAGCCGCTGGCACTGAAAAATATAGACTGACCGTTAATGCGGCTGGTGAACTTAAGTCCGTTTTGGCCATTTTGAGTAGTATACTCTCTGTCGCAGTTTTCAAGGAGCTCCTGAATATCTTCAACTCTTGGCATACGCCAGCCACGACCCATAACACTACCACCATAGTCGTACAGGTCATTGCCTGCGATGTCTTGGCCAATATCCTTGCCGTAGCTTCTGCAGTTTCCGATACAGTACTCTGCATCTGTAGATTTCTTTCCCCACATATATGCCCAGTCTCTATAACCATTGTCAGACCATCTTACTCCTGAGGGCAGACCAAGGTCTACCCAGCCGTGATCCCAATGCTCGCCAGTGGTAGGGTCGCCTGGCTTGTGCTGGTATGTTGTTGCAGGTGCCTGCAGCGGTGGTAGCTCGGCTGGGCTAAATAGCTCTCCGCACTGCTGCTGCGGCTGTTGCTGCTCACCGCCATTGTTGCTATCGTTAGCCGCTTTTCGTTGTCTGTTTTGCGCACTGTTCTTAATGCTATTTACAATGCTCTGACCGATGTTTCTGAGCAGCTGCGCCGAGGCATCTGTTGTACTAAAAGATAGTAGTACTGCTGCTAAGGCAATGAAAATCTTTTTCATACTTAGGTATGTTTTAATTGGAACTTAATTTGTCTATACTTTTATCTATATATTCGCCAGATGGGAAATACTCCACCGTCTATTACAAAAGTAAGTTTTTTTGCTGAAAATGACAAATAATTAGCTTGCGATCAATCTATTGCACCCCAATATTTGCTTTGATAGTGAATGGTGTAAATAATCTTCGTTTTTTTTGTAAGAAAAAGAAAAAATATTTAAATTTGCTCCTTAAACCATTGAAACAATGTTTGATAATAGAATAAAGATAGGAATTACGCAGGGTGACACCAATGGTATTGGCTGGGAGGTTATTCTTGGCGCGTTGGCAAATCCCGTGATGGTTGAGATATGTACGCCTGTGATTTATGGAAATCGCAAGGCTGCTGAGTTTTATGCTGCAACGCTATCAGAGGAGTTTGAACCTATACACTTCTACTTCTGCACTTCAGCGGCTGAGGCTCGTTATGGCGCGGTGAACTTTGTTGAGGTAGGTGATAAGGATCTTAAGATTGAGCCGGGAAAGGCTACCGAGGTGTCGGCAAAGGCGGCTATAGCAGCTCTTGAGGCTTCAGTGGCGGACCTTGAGGCTGGAGAACTTAATGCAGTTGTAACGGCGCCGATAAGCAAGGAGGGTATGAATGCTGTGGGTTTTGGTTACACAGGTCATACAGAGTACTTTGCGGATAAGGCTGGTGGTAAGGCGACAATGATGATGTGTTCAGAAATTCTGCGCGTGGCGTTGGCAACAGTTCACATACCTGTGCAGGAGGTAGCGGCGTCGCTTAATACAGATGCGCTTGTGGAGCAGTTGGTCGATTTGAGAGCTACACTAAAGAGTGATTTTGGTATTGTAGAGCCACGCATAGCTGTCCTCTCGCTCAACCCTCATGCTGGCGATGGCGGTCTGCTTGGCAGTGAGGAGAATGAGATTATTCGCCCAGCGGTGAATAAGGCTTATGCAGAGGGTGTACTTGCCTTTGGACCATTGGCGGCAGATGGACTCTTTGCAAGTGGAGGATATAAGAATTATGACGCAATTCTTGCGATGTATCATGACCAAGGTTTGACTCCATTTAAGGCTCTCTCGCCAGAGGGTGTGAATTTCACCGCGGGCATTGACTATGTACGCACATCGCCAGATCACGGTGTGGCGTACGATATTGCAGGCAAGGGTGTAGCTGATGCGCAGTCTATGCGTAATGCCATATATGAGGCTATAGATATTGTTCGTCGTCGTGAGAACTACTCTCGTTGGAATCGTCATCCGCTGGAGCGTTTTGAGCGTGAGAAGGGTCGTGATGTATCTATATCACTCAAGGATATTCCAGAGAGCGAGTAATTTAGTAAATAAGGCACAGCTGAGCAGTAATCCGTCTCGTTATTGTGGAGCTGCGAAGGTGCAAAATATAAACAATTAAAAAATTAAAAAGAATTATGGTTAAAGTAACCTTTCCTGACGGCTCTGTAAGAGAGTATGCTGCAGGAACAACTGCCTATCAGGTAGCCGAGAGTATCAGCCCTCGTTTAGCTGCGGACTGTTTGGCTGCTTCGTTAGATGATGTGACAGTAGATTTGTCACGAGCAATTGAGAGCGATTGTGCAATTAAGTTCTACAAGTGGGATGACGCTGAGGGTAAGCACGCCTTCTGGCACACATCTTCACACCTCCTTGCAGAGGCTCTTGAGGCGCTCTATCCAGGTATTAAGTTTGGTATCGGTCCTGCTATTGAGCAGGGTTTCTACTACGATGTAGACTGTCCAGTACCAATTCTTGAGTCTGATCTTCCAAAGATTGAGGCGAAGATGACCGAGCTTGCACGTAATAAGGAGATTCTTGTTCGTACTGAGGTCGCTAAGGCTGAGGCACTAAAGACATTTACCGAGAAGGGCGACCAGTATAAGGTTGAACTTATTACGGCTCTTGAGGATGGAACAATCTCGTTCTATACAAATGGCGCATTTACAGACCTTTGTCGTGGTCCACATATTCCAAATACAGGTCTTATTAAGGCTATTAAGCTTACATCAGTTGCTGGTGCTTACTGGCGTGGTGATGAGAAGAATAAGATGCTTACTCGTATCTACGGTATCTCATTCCCTAAGAAGGCTATGCTTGACGAGTATCTGCAGATGCTTGAGGAGGCAAAGAAGCGTGACCACCGTAAGCTTGGTAAGGAGCTTGAGCTCTTTACATT
>CAJGDC010000077.1 GCA_904502005.1 uncultured Alistipes sp. | reverse complement strand
AGTTCAGATTCTCAAATGTTGTATTGTCGCTGGCAATAGCAGCAAAAGCACCAGCATAAGATGCACCAGAGAGGAATGTAGTCGAGACACGACAGCCCTCGCCCATTGTAAGGTTGCTGATTGTTGCACCCTTCAAAGACTTGAACAGACCAGAATACTCGTCATATGTCGATACCACAAGGTTGGTAATCTTAAAGCCATTGCCCTCAAGTTTGCCACTAAACATAGGTATTGGAGTCCACTCAATACCTGTCATATCAAGATCTGCCTTAATATGCACTACACCAGAAGCATCTGCCCAGTCCGCACCTGTAGCAAAGCCTGTAGAGTTATACTCCTCCACCATAGCCTGAGCAAAGGCTACAAAGTCTGAAGCGTTGAAGATACCGCCCGCAAGATTCTTAGTCTTTGCAAGCAGACCACCGCTGTAGTCAGAGTTGTACTCATTACCCGAACGAGAAAGGGTCTGTACAGCAATGTTGTACTCGGTGTTAGAGGTAAGACCACGCACAACAACGCTTGTCTCAGTAGTCTGCGCAGTAACAACTGCACCCGATGCCACATCTGAGCAGCGCACCTGATAGCCCACAGAGTTAGCTACGGCATCCCACTCAACGAGCATAGATGTCGAGGTTGTCTTGTCCGGCACCACACGCACATTCTGCGGAGGGGTTACGACATAGATAATCAGCGTCTCCGCCTCCACATCACCTGTGTAGTCAGAGTTATACTGCTCGCCCTCAGAACTGAGCGCGCGCAGGCGTACGCAATAAGTTGTCGAATGCTCCAGACCTGAAAGAGCGTAGTGTGTGTTGTAGACGCTTGCAGAGCTATACTGCTGGTCATCAACCTTCTTCCACTCTAACTGATACTCAGAGACAAATTCACTTGCAAGAGCATCCCACGCCACGCTAAACGATGTCGAGGTAATAGACGCCTCGTCAACGCTCAAACCCGTTGGAGTCTCAAGCTTCTGCGGTATAGCCTTTTCTATCTCCGGTATGCCATTTTTAGCACAACCGCAGAGCAGAACCGCAAGAGAGAAAACTGGAAGTAGAAATCTTTTCATAGGTTTGTTTTTGATTGTTTTATATGTAATATAATTTTACCTCTTATTGGCACTATATTTAGTATCTATAAGACGAATCAGAACACAATTTGTCCCCCTAAGATTCAGCAACTTTTTCACTTACTTAAAATGCCGTATTGATATAAAAAAGCGAGGCGTGTACAGTAATACACGCCTCGCTTGACAACTATCGAAAAAGATACTTTTATCCCTATTATCTCTCTTTTAATCAGCCTTTTACCTACTCACACAGCCGATAGTAGTTCCGTTAATGAAAGCTAAGATATCATCCCACACCCTCTGTTTACCAATCTCATTGAGGATCTCGTGGCGCATCTTCGGGTAGGTCATCTTTCGCACATTGTTATATCCGCAATGGCTGATATGCTCTACAGCCTTTTCAAACTTTTTGCTGCTTATCATACACGGGTCATCCTCTCCCGACATAAAGACGATGGGGAGTTCCGGATTGCTGACACTCCAGCCCTTATGGCTATAAGCCTCACTAAATAGCTCCATCAGCGTCTTTGCCAAATCCACCGTGATGGTGAAGTTGCATCGCGGATCGTTTGCAAACTGCTGACGCACAGCCACATCCGAGCAGGTCCAAGCCTGATAACCCTCGTGTTTAAATTTTCGGTTATAGCTTGCCGAGGTGAATTTCTGCAACAACTGAGGTCGTTGCTTACCATTATCTATCAGACTCATCAGATTGAGAATAGTCTTCCCTATAGGAGCCATAGGATTTGGCGACGGACTTCCGCAGACAATAACCTTGTCGAGACGATTCTCGTTGCGTTTAAGAAATGCGCGGGCAGCCAATGATCCCATACTATGCCCCAGCAGTATGACAGGCACTCCCTGGTAGTTGTTGTCAATATAGTCTGCCACTATCTCCATATCCATAACCACAGCCTTTGCTCCGCCCTGATATGTGTCACCTCTATCCTCCTGGCTACGAATGCTGCTACCGTGTCCTCGATGATCATTTGCCACGCAAGCCACACCATTTATTGCCATATACTCCATAAATGGCAAAAAACGCTCCTTGCATCCGCAAAGACCGTGGGCAAGCAACACTACCGCCTTTGGCTTCTCGGCCGGGACAACCTCCAATACACTGATTTTCAGTCCATCGTAGGCCGATTCCACAAAAAATTCGCGATGCGTAATAGAAGCTGTTGGATTGTTCGCCATACTTGAAATCAACATTAAACTTGCTATTATTGTTCTTATATTTATAACATTATATACGGCATAAAAAAAGAGAGGCTTGAACCTCTCTTTTCAGTACCCGGAGCCGGGGTCGAACCGGCACAGGGGTGAACCTACTGGTGTTTGAGACCAGCGCGTCTACCGATTCCGCCATCCGGGCTGATGCTTTTTGCGAGGGCAAAGGTAGAAATTATTTTTTGATTTACAATAGTTTGTCAAAAAAATTGTATATCTTCGTAGGTGTTGACCTCGATAATTCTTAAAAAATGTGATAATTATGGGAAATTTGACCTTCACAATGATTAAACCCGATGCGGTTGCAGCAAACAATCACATCAAAATTTTGCAACACCTTGTTGATGCGGGATTTCGTATTGTGGCCTTGAGAATGTGGTGTATGTCGCTCAATGACGCTAAGCGTTTCTATGAGGTGCATAAGCAGCGAGATTTTTACCTGGAGCTGTCAAAATTTATGTCATCAGGCCCTATCGTGGCCGCAGTGCTTGAGAAGGAGAATGCCGTTGCCGAACTTCGCAAGGTGGTCGGCGCAACAGACCCCGAGAAGGCCGCCGAGGGCACTATCCGCCGCCTCTATGGCACCGCTGTGCGCTACAACGCCATCCACGCCTCTGACAGCGATGAGAATGCTCGCCTCGAGTGGAGCATCCACTTCAAAGATAGCGATATTATGCTATAAAAGACGATAAGTGGTCAATTTAGGGACAAATGTGTTCACTTTGGTCATATCATACAATTTTAACCCGAGCTACTCGTTATTGGTATGAAGATTGCACTGAAATATAACAGCTGCGGTGATAACTGCAAGCCGCAGTGAGGTTTCTTCATTTATTTAAGTTTGGGTTAGTAGTTTAGGGGAGCAATCCCCGAGATAGGCGATAGTCGTGAGACTCTCGCCTATTCTTTTTGCTCCCCTAAACTTCTTTCAGCT
>CAJGDC010000076.1 GCA_904502005.1 uncultured Alistipes sp. | reverse complement strand
GAAATAAGGAGGAGGCACTATGGAGATTATTTTGATTAAGGATGTAGAGAACTTGGGCTACGCTAACGACATCGTTAATGTTCGTCCTGGCTATGCTAACAACTACCTGATTCCACAGGGCTTCGCTAAGGCTGCTACCGCTTCTGCAAAGAAGGTACTCGCTGAGAACCTTCGCCAGCGCGCTCACAAGGACGCTAAGATTCTTGCTGACGCTCAGGCTCTTGCAGCTACACTTGAGAACCTTAGCCTCTCTTTCGCTGTTAAGGCTGAGGAGGGTCGTATCTTCGGTTCTATCACCTCTGCTGACGTTGCTGAGGCACTCGCTGCTAAGGGCGTTGAGGTTGATAAGAAGAACATCTCTGTTGAGGGTATCAAGACTGTAGGCGAGTACAAGGCTACCATTAAGCTTCACCGCGAGGTTAAGGCTGAGGTTGCACTTTCAGTAGTTGCTGAGGAGTAAAATCCAAAACAGTATAAGAAAAAGTTGCTTGAGAAATCAAGCAACTTTTTTTTGTGCTTGCTGCCAACCATCAACCAATAGCTAAATTAGTTTTATTGTTAAAAAGCGCCTATTCGTTGAAAATTTGTAAAATTTTTTATGAATAGGCTTTATTATAAAAATTTAATATTGTAACTTTGCCCCCGATTTCGGCAAAATCGGAAAGACCGCAAGTCGCTGATACAGACAATATTTAATTAACAAATTATAGGACGATGTTTAAGAAAGTTTATGTAAAGCCAACAATTGAGGTTGAGGTGTTGGCATTTGAGCAGGGCTTTTCGCTCAGCACAGAGTTTGTAGTGCCAGGAGGCAGCAACAATGGCGGAGAAGATGAATGGGTTTAATTTTGGAACGACTATGAAGAAGATATTTTTTGCAATTATAGCACTTGCAGCTCTTGTTGGCTGTAATACAAATGTTATGGAGGAGGTTGCAACCACTCCTGCCTATCTTACAACCTCTTTTGAGGTAGACCTTAACAATGACACTCGCGTCTTTGACGAGAATCTCTCTTGGTCTTGGACCAAAAATGACAAGATTGCAGCACTTCAGCTTGCAGGCAAGAATTATGTAAATGAGCTTGCACTGAACGACAACGGCAAGTTCTTCAAAGATAAGTTTGAGTATGCTACTGATGATAGTGCAACTTTCCTCTTTGTATATCCATACGAGGCATATATCGACACCGAGACTGTTGGCTATGTTCAGAATGGTACTTGGACTCCAACCCTTGTTGGTATTGTTAATGACGCTACTGTAAACAGCATCGGCACTGTAACTATGACTCACATGTCAGCAGCCTTTGAGATTCGCGTTTGGGATGAGGGTCGTAAGACTCCCAAGAATATCAAGGCGGCTACAATCACCTCTGAGTTAGACTTCTGCAACGGCACAACTGCTACAGTAGAGGGCCTTGACACCGACACTGTAGTGTTCAACATCGCCGAGGGTGACTTCGCATTTAACTTGACCCTCACCGCAACCGATGGCGCAACCTACACCGTAGCAGTTCCAGCTAAGAACTTCGAAAACGGCCAGCGCACAATCCTCAATGTTGAGTGGAAGAAAACAGCATCATATAGCGTCTACACTTCTTATACTGATAAGAACAACTCACTTGATGGCCATACAATCTATGTTGAGAATGTTGCTGTTAAGAACTCAGATGCGAAATCTGTAGAGCTCTATATCAATGGCACAAAGCACTCTAACCTTGCTGTAGGTGGACAGCTGGTAAGCATCAGTGGTCTTGCTGTTGGTGAGTATAACACATACATTAAGCTTACAGACGGCGAATACTCTTATACCTCTAAGCCCGTTAAGGTTTATGTGACTGGTATACCTTGCTCATACAAATTCTATCAAAGCTCAGACGCTGCTGTAGATGCTGCAGGTTGGACTCGTAATGGTAAAGCTTCAACAAAAGAGGATTTGATGACTCTACACGAGGGCGGTCTGGCCGGAAATGATAGTGGTTGGATTGCATCTCCTGCATATTACGCACCAAATGGAGAATTGTCTAGCAAGGTAACTCTTGAGGCTAAGTATTATGTTGCGGCATTGAGACCAAGTGGCAATAAGGCTATGTTGTATGTGGGCGCAACATCTTCTCCAACGTCTTCATCTTCTACATCAAGTTCTCTTACATTGAATGGTAGTAATAATACTAAGTCTGGACAAGCTTGGTCCACAGTATCTACAGGAGTAAATATCCCTAAAGGTACTCAGTATGTTTCTATAAATCATAACAAAGCAACATATTATTCAGGTTCTCGAATCTACCTTTGCTCATACAAGATAGAGTATAGCGAGTAGCCAATGGCCAACAGCTAATAGCAAAAAATTAGACTCTCAGACGAGAGTCTAATTTTTTTACAATAATTTTATTATCTTTGCGTTGCATATTATATGCAATAGAGATAGATATGAAGACAGTTTTTTCGACTCTTTGGGAGATAATACAGCGCAATCCGCTCACAACACTCTTTGTAATTATGCTTGCCGTTGCGGCGCCGGGGGTGTTGGGATTTTTTGCGCTGATACTAATAATTCCGCTGCTTATCGCCGTAATTGGATGGTTTGCCGTGATGTATCGTGTGAGCAAGGTGCAGAAAGATATGGAGGATCAGCTCAACAATCATCGTCAGCGTACCTCTGGCACTGGGCAGAGTGGCTCAAGCGGTGGCCATGCATCTAGTGATGGCAAAGTGACCATTCACGTGCCGCATCATGAGCCGAAGGTGAGTGATGATGTGGGGGAGTATGTGGACTTCAAAGAAGAGTAATTTTTTATTTTATGCGGTATTTACTGCCTTGTCAGCGCACTCAATGACAGTCACATACGTTTAGTATGCTCCTGCCATTTCGCACTTGACGGCGTTGTAAATACCTGCCTAAAATAAAAAATTGAGGTGGGTATAAATCCACCACTCTGACAACAAAATGGAGCTAATACTGCGTAATAGAAAAGCCAACAGCCAACAGCCAACGGCTAATGGCTAAAATATAAAACTATGAAATTTTTAGAGACATTAGGACGCTACATTATTTTGATGGGCAAGGTATTCTCTCGCCCTGAGAAATGGAGCATTTACTATCGCCGAACCATTGCCGAGCTTGATCAGTTGGGTGTGGGTTCTATAGCGCTGACGGCGATTATTTCGGTATTTATCGGTGCGGTGATTACTATTCAGATGGCGATAACCCTTGACACGCCATTTATTCCGCAGATGATGATTGGTTATGCGACAAAGGAGACGATGATTCTGGAGTTCTCCTCTACGGTCATTGCCATAATTCTTGCGGGTAAGGTAGGTAGTAATATCGCCTCGGAAATTGGCACTATGCGAATAACCGAACAGATTGATGCTCTGGAGATTATGGGCGTAAACTCGGCAGCGTATCTTATTCTTCCGAAGATTGTTGCAACGGTGATTTTCTTCCCATTTCTTGCGGCGTTTAGTATGATTGTCGGCATGTTTGGTGGTTTCCTTGTGGCTCGCATGGGCATGATGTTGCCGAGTGATTACATCGACGGCTTGCTCTACTATTTCGATAGCTGGGAGATAACATACTCGTTGATAAAGATGGCGGTCTTTGCGTTTCTAATCACCTCAATATCGGGATTTTACGGCTACTATGCCAAGGGCAACTCTCTTGAGGTGGGTCGCGCATCTACAACAGCCGTGGTGGTTAGCTCTATTATGATTATGATTTTCAACCTTATCCTAACACAGTTGATGCGATGATTAAATGCGAAAATATATTCAAATCTTTTGAGGGTCGTACGGTGCTTAACGATATTAGCGTCACTTTCGACACTGGCAAGACAAATCTTATCATCGGTCGTAGTGGTTCGGGTAAGACTGTGCTGCTCAAGACATTAGTTGGTCTGCACGAGCCTGATGAGGGTAATATCTTTTTTGATGATGTCTGCTATACGACTCTCAATTTCAGACAGCGTAAAGCCATACGCAAGGATATAGGTATGATCTTCCAGGGCGGTGCGCTCATTGACGCATCTACAGTTTATGAGAATGTAAAGTTGCCTCTCGACCTTTTTACCGAGCAGAGTGAGGCAGAGAAGCGCGAAAGGGTAGAGTTTTGCCTTGAGCGTGTGGAACTATCACACGCCCCACACCTCTATCCGTCAGAACTTTCGGGTGGTATGATTAAGCGTGCAGCTATCGCAAGAGCTATTGTGCTAAACCCACGCTATCTGTTTTGTGACGAGCCAAACTCGGGCCTTGACCCGCAGACAAGTATCGTCATTGATAACCTTATCCAGAGTATTACCCGCGAGTATAACATTACCACCATTATCAATACCCACGACATGAACTCGGTTATGGAGATAGGCGAGAAGATTGTCTACATCCACACCGGCTACAAATGGTGGGAGGGTACTAAGGAGGATATTCTGGAGTCTGATAACCCCGAGCTTAATGAGTTTGTCTTTGCCTCAGCAATGGCAAAAAGGGCGCGAGGTTGGTAGCGCTTAAATGTCAGTAATTACAGTCGCTAATAGGCACTTAGCGGCATAATAGCCGTAAATCCACTATGTAGATACAATAGAAAATTCCTTAGCTGTAAAAAATCTATGATTTTCTTTGTAGTTTAGCGCGAAATTTGTAATTTTGTGGCGATATTTGCAAACAAGCGAAAAGTTTCATTTTTTTAATTATAATTTTATAAAAACTATGGCAACAATTAAAATTGGTATCAACGGTTTCGGTCGTATCGGCCGTATGGTGTTCCGTGCAGCTTGCAATCAGACTGACAAGTACGAGGTAGTAGGTATTAACGACCTTTGCCCAGTAGAGTACTTGGCTTACATGCTTAAGTATGACACAATGCACGGTCAGTTCCAGGGTACTATCGACTTCGACACTGAGAAGAGCCTTCT
>CAJGDC010000075.1 GCA_904502005.1 uncultured Alistipes sp. | reverse complement strand
TGATTGCGAGTGCAAAGTAACGACATTTATTTGAGAGATGCAAATATTTTCATAACTTTTTTAAAAAATTTTTTAACTCTATTTTGTAACTACCCTACTGCTCAGCAAGTTAGCGTTAAATATAATTTTAGGGCTATTTTCTCCCTTATATAATATATATAGGTATAGATAATTTTACTATATTTGTACAAAATTTCAAGCTATGAAGAGAATAGTGGTTTTAGCCGTTGCGCTATGTGTATATATCTGTTCTTGGGCAGACCAAGAACAGACTCTGAACAAACATAAAACTGCTGAGATTGAGTTTTCAGTCCTCAACGAGGAGATCAAATCTGCAACTGAGAATAGTATCAAGCTCGCTAAAAAGGGTGAGGCGGAGGCTCAGGTTCTTCTATCATCGTTGTATCGCTGGGGTATAGGAGTAGAGAAAAATCTCAAAGCGGCATATACTTGGGCCAAAAGAGCAGCTAAGCAGGAGTATGCTGCAGGCGAATATCTACTTGGTAGTTACTACTACCAGGGCATTGGAGCAAAGAAGAGTCTTAAAAAGGCTGCACGATATTTTCAACTCTCGGCTGAGAAGGGTTACTCATCGGGGCAATACTCCTTCGGAATAATGCTCTTAGATGGTATAGGGATTAAGCGGGATACCACTTTAGGAATATCTTATCTCAAAGAGGCTGCATCTAAAAACCACACACCGTCACTCTACGAACTTGGGCGAGCGTATGAAAAGGGGGAATATGTCACTAAAGATATTGAGTTAGCACTCAACTACTACACACGCGCTGCAAAAAAGGGTCACGCAAATGCCAACAACAACTTAGGTCTGCTCTACTACAACGGAATGCTTGTCGCAAAAGATTACAAGCGTGCAGCGAACTACTTTACTGTCGCAGCGTACTCGGGAAACAAATATGCACAGACAAATCTCGGCAACTGTTACCGACTTGGTCGTGGTGTAGAGAAAAACTACGAGCAAGCAGCCTACTGGTACGATCTGGCTGCTAAGCAGGGGTGGAAGAATGGCTATTTTCACTTAGCCGAGCTATACTATCGTGGCAAAGGCGTTGAGAAGGACTACAAGCGAGCCCTTGAGCTATACTTCAAAGCGGCAGAGCAGGAGCATCGTGGTGCCTACTGCAACATAGGTGTCTGCTACGAGTATGGTCGTGGCGTGCATAGTAACTACGCAGAGGCGGCAAAGTGGTATACACTTGCAGCAGAGGCTGGCAGTCGTGTGGCTATGTACAACATCGGCAACCTCTACTATAAGGGTAAAGGCGTTAAGAGGGACTATGACAGAGCAGCACACTATTTCCTCGCTTCGGCAAAGTTAGGCTACACAAAGTCTAAGGTTATGCTCGGAAGATGCTACGAGACCGGCCGCGGATTAGAGCAGATACCAGCTGAAGCCGTAAGGTGGTACAAGATGGCTCATAGTGATGGATCGGCAAAAGCTACACGCTACCTTGCTGGTATGTACATCAGTGGCCGAGGTGTTAAAAAGGATGAGCGTCAGGCCGCAGAGCTATACAAAGAGGCTGCACTGAAGGGCGACAGCTATGCTCAATATGAAGCAGGCAGATGTTATGAATATGGTGTCGGTGTTGACAAAAACCTAACCGAGGCGCTTATGTGGTATATAAAGAGTGCTGATAGTGGAAATAGAATGGGAATGTACAAAGTTGGAATCTTCTGCTATCGCGGCAAGGGCACAGAGAAGAGTTACGACAAGGCGGTTACATACCTACGACAAGCAGCAGAGAAGGGTTACGACAGAGCGCAGAATCAACTTGGCGTCTGCTACGAACGCGGGCGAGGAGTAGAGAAAAATCTTAGTGAGGCACTTAAGTGGTACAGTCTCGCTGCTGAGCAGGGGTACGATGTAGCACAGTGCAACCTTGCCCTATGCTACGACTTTGGTCGCGGCACGGAGAAGAGTCCGGCAAAGGCAGCCAAGCTATACCAGCTCGCTGCCGCTCAGGGTTATAGCCGAGCACACTATCGTCTCGGGGTAATCTATGCAGTAGGCAAGGGTGTAAAACAGGACTACGCAAAAGCTGTACACCACTACACTATAGCGGCCGAGAAGGGTCACACAAGCGCAGCTTTCTATCTTGGCGAGTGTTATCAGAATGGCACTGGGTGCGAAAAGGACATTGAAAAGGCAATATATTGGTATCAGCAGGCCGCTAAAAAAGGCTCAAAGTACGCCATAGAGGCACTAAAAGATTTGCAGTAGAGTAGTTTACTTCCAGTAACTACAAAAAAGTTGACATTTTTCTTGGAATTGGGGGGGGGAATTTGTTACCTTTGAAAAAAATTTAGGTGATATGAAAAGATTAATACTCCTTTTGGCTATAGTGGCTACATCAATGTCACTATCTGCGCAGAGCCTTGACTACACTCTCAACCTCACTAACGAGGGTAGCAAGGCAATCTCAGGCGCATCTGTATTTGTTGAAATAGGCCGAACAGATGAGAATGGACTCTACAAGATTAACGCCAAGTATAACACCAACCTACTTATAGAGGCAGAGGGCTATAGCCATACTGGTTTAATTCTTAAATCAGATGCACTGCAGCGCGTTGTACCACACTCCGCATCAGGTAAAAAGAACACATTAGAGCCTCCTCAATCACTAAAGAGCGAACTTGAATACCCTCTCTATGTAGTAAACGGAGTCTATGTTCCATCTTTCAGACCCCACAACTACACAGACAATCAAATTGAGAGTATGACAACAACAAAGAAGTGGAACAAGGTCACCAAAGCGATATTTGAGAACACCGACATTGAGAGCATTGATGTCACAAGGCGTGGCGTGGCTATGATAACCACAAAGGAGCCGTTAGTATTCAACACCATTAAAAATAAGGCAGTGTACACCATTGTTGTTGTAGACCCAGAGGGCAACCCTATTAAGGATGTAGTGATATATATCCGCCGTGGCAAAACAGACTCTGCAGGAAACATAGAGTTCCGCGCCAAGGAGGGCAGACGCGCTGTAATTACCTCTGCCAAGTATGAAAACACCTCAACAATGCTTACCGAGCAGACTAACCTATCTGCCACAATGGTAAGAAGACCAAAGCAGGAGAAAATAGAGACAAAGCAGATGCCATCTTTCAATGGAGGCTCAATTTCAAAGTTCAGACAGTGGTTTATGAACTACACCAACGAAGAGCTTCAAAAGTGCATTCAGCAGGAGGATACATCTATCGTTGCGCTATTTATTGTCGGCAAAACGGGCGAGATTATGAGCGTAGACATTCTTACGCAGAACAACCCTCGCGCAGCCAGAGTTGTCAAGAGGGCAATCTACCGCTCCCCACGCTGGACTCCGGGTACAGAGAATGGCAAACCAGTAAATGTTAGCTATACCCTACCAGTCAATCTGCACGGCACTGCTGGATATTAAGAATAAAACGCCTGTTAGGTTGTTCCTAACAGGCGTTTTATTATGGCAACAAACTACTCCATAGGGAAAACACGAACTTCTGTCACACCCTCAACAGCCTTTTTGAGTGCCTCAATATCGGTCTTCTCGTCTACCTGACCATAGTGGTAAGGGTAGAAAATCTTTGGTTTGATAGCCTTAACCACGCGAGTGGCCTGTTCTACGGTCATTGTGTAAGGCTGGTTGACAGGAAGGAACGCAATATCAACATCCTTAAGTGCAAGCACATCCTCATTATCCTCCGTATCGCCAGCAACATAGATAGTCGTACCGCCAAGAGTAATCAGATAGCCACAATCCTCACGAGACTTTGGGTGGAAATCTGTATGTCCCTCCGAGATATTATATGCCGCAACAGCTCTTACAGTAACACCCTCAACAGGCATTGAAATAGCCCTTGGCAGCATCGTCACGCAGTCGTGCTCAAAGGCCTCAGCAGAGGTTTTGTCGCACAGAACTATTGTCTTCTCTGTCTGCAACTGCTCAATAGTAGAGAGTTCAAGGTGGTCGTAGTGCGAGTGTGTCACAAGCACCAGGTCTGCCTTTGGCTGACTCTGCCAGTCAAATTCGCCCACTGGGTCTACATATATCTGAATGCCATTCCAAGCAATGCCAAGCGATGCGTGAGCATAGAATGTAAAGGTAATCTGCGAACCATCGGCAGCAGTAACACTATCCTGCGGATAGGCAGTCGGGCTCTTCTTTGCACAACCAAAAAGTGTTGAAAGAATTGACATAAGTATAACAAATTTTCTCATAGCACTACAAATTTAGAGACTTTTAACGAAAAATTCAATATTTAGCGTTACTTTTGTGGTATAATTGTGACTAATTAGATGATTATTCTAAAGAACATAGTAAAGTTTGTGGTGGCGATAGTATTGTTTGCGCTGTTGGCAGTGATTGTCACTGGTGTGAGTTTTGTCTACAACTTCCGACCCCCACAGCCATTTTCAGGTCCAGACATCTTTAATCCCTACCGTAATATAGATACTGCACACTGCTGGAAGCGAGCCAACTTTCACACACATTCGCGCGTAGAGGGACCCCTGAACGAGTGTGAGTACACTGCACAGCAGACATACGACAAGTATAAAGAGTTTGGCTACGACATTGTAGCCTTCTCAAACCACAACCAGATTATCCCCCACCCTGCTGGCGATAGTCTGCATATGAATCTATATGAACACGGCTACAACCTCTTTAAGTTTCACAAACTAGTATTTGGAAGCGAGGCTGTCAACTATTTTGACCACCTTGTGCCACTATTTGCTTTTCAGCGACAGACTCAGATTGATATGCTAAAGAGGGATGCAGACATTGTAGTGTTCAACCATCCATTGCGCACGAATGCCACTTTTGACTCTCATCTCAAAAAGCTATCGGGCTATGACATCATTGAGCTTGATAGCGGAAGAAGCACCGAGAATGAGTATTGGGATACTGCACTGAGCGCAGGCAACTACAGCTTTGCACTTGCAAATGATGACCTTCACAAACCCGACCGCACGGGAGCAATAGCGGTAAGAAGCAACTTTGTCTGTACACCTACCGCACAGTATAGCGACATTAAAAAGGCACTGCTTGACGGAAGTTTCTACTCTATGCGCATAGCTGACTATGGCAAAGGTGATTGGCAGATAAAAAGGGCAAAAAACAGAGATATACCTT
>CAJGDC010000074.1 GCA_904502005.1 uncultured Alistipes sp. | reverse complement strand
CTACAACGTCCTCGCCCTGTGCATTGATAAGGTACTCACCGTTAAAGATATTCTCACCAGTTGCAGCGTCACGAGAGAAAGCAACACCGGTAGCTGAGTTGTCACCCATGTTACCGAATACCATTGCCTGTACGTTTACTGCAGTACCCCACTCAGCAGGGATGTTGTTAAGCTTACGATAGAGGATTGCGCGCTCGTTCATCCATGAACCGAATACTGCGCAGATTGCACCCCAGAGCTGATCCCATGGTGAAACAGGGAAGTCAGAACCGGTCTGAGCCTTAACAGCAGCCTTGAACTTAGCAACAAGCTCCTTAAGGTCCTCAGTAGAGAGCTCAGTGTCAAGCTTAGCACCGCGAGCCTCTTTCATCTCCTCAATGATTACCTCAAATGGATCCTGGTCCTCCTTAGATACTGGCTTCATGCCGAGTACTACGTCACCGTACATCTGTACGAAACGACGGTATGAGTCCCAAGCGAAACGAGGGTTGCCAGAGAGCTGAGCAACAGCCTCAACAGCCTCGTCATTCATACCGAGGTTGAGGATAGTATCCATCATACCTGGCATAGATGCGCGAGCACCTGAACGAACAGATACGAGCAGTGGAAGCTGAGCGTCACCGAACTTGCGACCAGTAAGAGCCTCTACATTCTTAATAGCTGCCTCTACATCTGGACGAAGGATGTCGATAATTGCCTGCTGACCGTGCTTGTAATACTCTGCACAAACCTCAGTAGTGATAGTGAAACCTGGAGGAACTGGAATACCAATAAGGTTCATCTCAGCAAGGTTAGCACCCTTACCACCGAGCAACTCTCTCATTTTGCCATTACCCTCAGCCTCTTTGTTACCGAAGGTGTAGACACGTTTAACATTTGCCATAACTCTTTAATTTTTTGTTAATTAAGTATAAATTTGTTGTTATTTTTATTTCCAATGTTTTCCGAACAGCAAATATAGTAATTTTTTTGTAAACATATGTATAAAACAGACAAAAACTACTGATTTTTTATCAATAGTCACAAATAATTTGTCAAATAGGTCATATTTAGGCAGAAATTACCCCAGAACCGACCACTCTGCTGCCATCATACAATGCTACAAACTGCCCTGCGGCAATACCTCGTTGTGGAGTGTCAAATAGGATGTAAACCCCCTCCTCTGTCATGTGCATTGTCGCCCATTGTAGGGGTTGGCGGTAACGAATACGCACCTCAAAACGGCGGGTACTGCCGACCGAAAGAGCCTCTGTTGGCTCTATCCAGTGCATCTCCGATAGCTCAACTTTCAGAGCACGACGATATAGCCCCGGATGGCTATCACCCTCACCTACATAGATAGTATTTGTCTCAACATCTGTGCCGATTATAAAGAGGGACTCTTTACGGCCACCGATACCCAGACCTTTGCGCTGACCGATAGTGTAGAAGTGTGCACCATTGTGCTCGCCAATCTTCTTACCGTCACGTACTGTGTAGCTATATGGTCGTGCCATGCCCTCGAGAGTTGTATTGGCAGCATAGCGTGCATACTTTTGCCATGTAGGTAGTATCTCATGCACATTACCCTTGTGAGCAGCGAGTTTCTGCTGAAGGAAGATAGGCAAATCTACCTTGCCCACAAAACATATTCCTTGTGAGTCTTTGCGCTTTGCGGTTGCGAGTTTTTGACTTACGGCAATCTCTCTAACTTCGGGCTTTGTAAGCTCTCCGATAGGGAAGAGGGCGTAGCGTAACTGCTCCTGCGTAAGCTGGCAGAGGAAGTAGCTCTGGTCCTTATTGCCATCCACGCCCGCCAGAAGTGAGTAGGTGGTTTTGCCGTCAATAACGCTCTCGCTCTTGCGGCAATAGTGCCCCGTAGCTACGAAGTCAGCACCGAGCTTTAGAGCCTCTTTAAGGAATACGTCAAACTTAATCTCTCGGTTGCACAACACATCCGGATTGGGAGTTCTGCCCCTCTCATACTCGGCAAACATATAATCCACAACCCTCTGGCGGTACTGCTCTGAGAGGTCAACGTAGTGAAATGGTATGTCGAGTCGTTTGGCAACAAGTTCAGCAAAGACCTGGTCGTCATGCCATGGGCAGTCGCCCTCAAGGGTGCCGGTTGTGTCGTGCCAATTTCGCATAAACAGACCGACCACATCATGTCCCTGCTCTTTGAGTAGATATGCTGCAACTGAGGAGTCTACACCTCCTGAAAGACCTACTACAACTCGTGCCATTATATGCCGTTATTTAAGATGTTTGATATTAAGTTTGCTATGTTATCCGAAAAAGTGTGTGTACTTACTGAGTATACCGAAGTTATACCTCTATGGTCTACATAAAATAGCTCGTCGGCCTTAAGTAACTCACCCAGTGGAGTATCTGTTGCTATGATGTTGTACCTTTTGAGCTCTTTGATAGCCTCATAGACCATCATTGACTCAACGGTGTTGATAGCTGGATTTACATATATATCCCTGCCAAAGACAACAAAGGGGGCTACTCCATCTACGCTCCAGACATTGTTTTCGCTATCTACACAGATGGGGATGTCGCAGTCGTATGTTCGACTAAAGTTGCGCATAAGCTCCCTCATTGCCACCCATGCCGAGCTCTGTATAGTCAGCTCGTGGCATGTCATTGGAAAGATATACCCCTTAGGTCTAACTGCTCTAACGGTAAACTGCTTGTATGGCGAGGTCTCAACCACGCGAAGGGAGTGGTTGTGGTTGCCGTCACAGCGTAGCTCAATAATATGTGTAGCTGTAGGCGAATAGCCACCCTCTGTAAGTAACTTTTCGCACTCGCACTCTATCTGATTAACAGTTAGATAGCTCTGGCAACCAAACATTACAGAGTAGTGGAAATTGAGTACGTTGAGGTATTTTTGGGGTGTTAATGGTTTGTAGCCCCTTGTTCGCAGATACTGCACAGCATATAGTACACTCTGGTCGGTATCGTACCTATCCACCGTATCGTTATATAGATAGTAGTGTTCCATAGTCAGAGTGTGCTAAATGAAAATTTTAAGTAGTAACTCCTTGAGTAACTCGCCGTCACTCTTGCCGCCAGTATCTATACCTTTGCTCTTGCCATCATATTCACGCAGAAGACCTAAGATGTTGAATAGTTTAGGTCTGGCCCATAGGCTTGAGTAGCTCTTTATATCGCGCAGAGCGTAGATGTTGCTCCCCTTTAGGTGGCCAAGTAGCTCTTGGTCTGTTGGGAATTGAACTCGCTTCACGCGCTCCAGCCAGCGGAGATATTCAACGATAAATATCTCACGAAACGTACCAAAGAGTGCCATGATAATCAATAGCAGAGGAGTCTGCTTTGGATTCTGAGCAAGATGGTCGGCAATGCTCATTGCACGCCTAATATCTTTTGTAGCTACAGCTCGGCATAACTCGTAGATGTTGAACTCCTTAGAGATGCCGATATATGTCTCAATCTCTGTGGCAGTGATTAAGCTACAACCTTGAGGGATGGAGACGATAAGCTTGTTTATCTCATTGCCTATGCGCGAGATGTCGGTGCCAAGGTGGTCTACAAGTAGCTGGGCGCAGTTAGGGGCGAGTTGTAGTCCATGCTGAGCGACAAAGCCGCCAAGCCAATCCTTTATCTCATAATCTTTTGGTCGTATAGACTCAAAGACCACGCCATTTGCAAGACAGCTCTTATAGAGTGACTGTCGCTTGTCGGGACTCTTCTCCTTGTGGCAGATTACCAGAATTGTTGAGGGTATAGGGTTGGCAGTATAGGCTGCAAGCTGCTCTAGCTGAGGCATTGCTTGCGCCTCCTTGACAATGACAACTGTATATCCTCCAATCATAGGCACCTGACGACATTGGCTGGCAATCGCACCGCCATCTGTATCTCTGCCATAGATAACAATTTGGTTAAAGGCGCGCTCAGCCTCGTTAAGGACTGTATTGGCTATCTTGTCCGATATGACATCTATAAAGTAAGGCTCCTCGCCCGAGAGTAGGTAGATGGGTGAGAAGTTGCGGCTCTCTATGTCAGCGCAAATCTTGCGAAAGTCTGCATCGCAATCCCTGAATTTTCGTGTTCCTTTTGCCATTAGAGAGTCTGTTTAGTAATTTTCAAAATATTCTCAGTCTGCTTTGTTATGCGATATCTGTCGTCTATTCTGCGACCAACGACCCAGACGATATCCTCCCCCGAGAGTAGCACAAATTGGCGGCTCTTCTCAATTACGGAGACTTTTCGGTCTGTAAGAAAGTCACTCACCTTTTTTCTGCCAATCATTCCAAAGGGGATAAAACTATCGCCCTCCTGCCAACGGCGTAGCGTGAGCGGGTAGACAAGCTTCTGCTCGTCAAGCAGGGCTATATCTGTAGGACAGTTGTAGTCAGAGATGTTGTCAATATCTGTATGCTCAAAGTGTAACACCGAGTTGCCGCAGTAGCTCCTCAACTGTTCGCGTGAGATGATTGTTGTGCAGTCGTCATCCTCTGCTATCGGCGCAATGACAATATCTGTGCGATCTATGCAGGCGATATACTCCTTTGAGTAGAAACGCTTGCCCGACTCGCCACCTTTGAGTGCCTTGTTGAGCTCAACAACCACATCGCCCTTAAAGCCATACTCTGAGTTGAGAATCTTGTAGATGACAAACTCTTCAGGGAAGTGCTCCTCTATAAGGGTGGTGTGTATGCGATCTATGTTGTTGTCACAATGCTCAAGCACGCTCTGCTTAATCTTGTTAATACCGGCCTCGATAAATTGCTCAGCATCTGTAAGGTGGTATAGGGTGCCTCTCATAATAGATGTAAAGCGAGGGTTTATCTCGCGAATCATCGGCAGCATACCTATGCGAATCTTGTTGCGTAGATACTTCTGTGTATGGTTTGATGAGTCCTCGCGGAATTTAATCTTGTGAGAGACGGCATACTCGTGTATCTCCCTGCGCTCTGCAAAGAGTAGCGGACGGATAATGTTATCGCGCTGGCGTGTAATGCCCGTAAGACCTCGCAGACCTGTTCCGCGGAAGAGGTTGATAAAAAATGTCTCTATAGAGTCGTCAATATGGTGCGCTACGGCAATTGTTGTATATCCGTGCTCACGACTTAGCTCGTCAAACCACTCATATCTTAACCTTCGTGCAACCATCTCCATAGACTCTCCGCTTCTCTCCATCTCCGCCTTGGTGTCAAACCTCTTGCAGTAGTATGGGACGCCAAAAGCCTTTGCAGTTGCCTCTACTGTAGCCTCGTCGCCGTCAGACTCTGCACCACGCAGGCAGAAGTTGCAGTGTGCCACACCAATGTCATATCCGCCCTCAACAAAGAGCGAGAGCATAACCATAGAGTCTACGCCACCAGATACTGTCAATAGTATCTTGTCCTGATGGGAGAAGAGCGAGTGGCGTTCGTTATACTG
>CAJGDC010000073.1 GCA_904502005.1 uncultured Alistipes sp. | reverse complement strand
TGAGTTCTTCTCATTCGGTACTAACGACCTTACTCAGATGACTCTCGGTTTCTCTCGTGACGATATCGCTAAGTTCTTGCCTATCTACCTCGAGAAGAACCTCATCAAGGCAGACCCATTCAAGGTTCTCGACCGCAACGGTGTTGGTCAGCTTGTTCGTGAGGCTGTATTCAAGGGTCGTTCAACTCGTCAGGACCTCAAGTGCGGTATCTGCGGTGAGCATGGTGGTGAGCCATCTTCTGTAGAGTTCTGCCACTACGCTGGTCTTAACTACGTAAGCTGTTCTCCATTCCGCGTGCCTATCGCTCGCCTTGCAGCAGCTCACGCAGCTCTTAAGGAGAAATAGACTATATCTAAATAGACAATAAGAGGGGATGCAAATAGCATCCTCTCTTATTATATATATAGGTATTAGAAAAATATGCAATATCTGTTGCAAAAGAGAAAAAAAATCCATATCTTTGATAAAGAATTATAGAGAAGTATTGTTTAACAATTAAGAATTATCGATTATGAAGAAATTATTTCTTGCTTTAGCATTTGTATTCTTTGCAGCAAGCGCATCTGCACAAGGCTGGGGTATTGGTGCTCGCATCAACGCCGGAGTTCAACTTCAGGGAGAGTATCACTTTGCATCTGAGAATTATCTCGATGCTCGTCTGGGTATTGCATTTCCATCGGGTCTAAACCTTGACATCACTGTTCTTCATCAGTGGAATATCGGCAACTGGGACTGGACTCCAAAGGCTGGCACATGGTTCTTCGATGCAGGTGTTGGTCCACAGGTTGCTCTCTATCTAAAGGATAATGGTGGCGTATATGCAGGTGTTGCCGGCGACGCTAAGTTCGGTATCAAATTTAACAAGGTACCTATTAAACTCGCTGTTGATTATACCCCAGGCGTAGGACTACTCTGCGTTAATGGTGGTGGCTTCACTGGTAGCTGGCTAAACTTCGGTCTAAGCTGCGTATATTGCTTCTAAAAAGGAGAAAAAATTATAAAAAGTGCGATTTTTTCAAAAAAATCGCACTTTTTTCTTCAAAAAATTTGGTGGTTAAAAAAAAAGCCCCTATATTTGCACTCGCAATCAGCAAATGGCTCCGTAGCTCAACTGAATAGAGTACTTGACTACGGATCAAGCGGTTCCAGGTTTGAATCCTGGCGGAGTCACTGAAGAGGTCACCAATAGGTGACCTTTTTCTGTTATTACACTAATTATCGACTCATTATCATCTATTTACCATAAAAAAATTTGGTTTTCTAAATAAAAATCTCTACTTTTGTGGTGTGAATGAGGCGAGGGGACAGAGAGTCCCCTTATTTTGTACCATAACAAGAACAAATATTATTATAATATAATGGAAATCAACAAGTTAGTAGAGGTAGTAGAGGAGCATCTTGCTGGTAGCGATGTTTTTATTGTGGAGTGCCAGTGCACCCCATCAAATGAGATTACACTTGTTTTGGATGCAGACAGCCGAGTATCTATAGATACTTGCGTTGCTGTTTCGCGTGCTGTTGATGCAGTTTTTGACCGTGATGTAGAGGATTTCTCACTCACCGTAACCAGTGCAGGCATTGGCGAGCCACTCAAGTTGCTGCGTCAGTATCAGAAGATTGTAGGCTCTACTATGGAGATTCTACTCAAGGATGGTATCAAAATTTTAGCGACTCTTGACAGTGCAAATGAGCAGGGCATAACCGTAAGCTATGACGAGAAGGTTGCCGTTGAGGGCCGCAAGCGCAAGGAGCTTCAGCACATAGTTCGCACACTGAGCTTTGAGCAGATTAAGAGCGCAAAGGAGTATCTGGATTACAAATAATTAACAATATAAAAAGTCAAAACAATGAACAACTTAAACCTTATCAGCAACTTTGCAGAGTTCAAAGAGCTGAAGAACATTGACAAGTCTACAATGATTGAGGTTCTTGAGGATGTCTTCCGTCATGCCCTGCAGAAGCAGTATGGCACCGACGAGAATTTTGATGTCATCATCAATGCCGACAAGGGCGACCTTGAGATTTGGCGTAACCGCGTTGTTGTAGCCGACGAGGAGTTTGAGGATGACGTACGCGAGATTTCACTCTCTCAGATTCAGGCTATCGACCCATCTTACGAGGTTGGCGATGAGTACACCGACCCAATTACCTTTGAATCTTTTGGTCGTCGTGCAGTGCTCTCATTGCGTCAGAACCTCGCTTCACGAATCCTTGACCTTGAGAAGGCAAATCTCTACGAGAAGTACCGCGACCGCGTAGGTGAGATTATCACCGGCGAGATTTATCAGGTATGGAAGAAGGAGGTGCTTATCCTTGATGACGATGAGAATGAGCTTATCTTGCCTCGTACCGAGCAGATTCCTGGTGAGTTCTACCACAAGGGTGACACCCTGAAGGCTATCGTTAAGAGCGTAGAGATGAACAACAACCAGCCTCGCATTATCCTCTCACGTACAGCAAATCAGTTCCTTGAGCGTCTGTTCGAGGCTGAGGTACCAGAGATTTATGATGGTCTGATTACAATCAAGAAGATTGCCCGCATCCCTGGCGAGCGTGCAAAAGTTGCTGTTGAGTCTTATGACGACCGCATTGACCCTGTAGGTTCTTGCGTGGGTATGAAGGGTGCTCGTATCTATACAATCGTAAAGGAGTTGCATAACGAGAATATTGACGTTATTAACTACACCTCTAACACACAGCTGCTTATCCAGCGTTCACTCAACCCAGCAAAGACTACCGAGATTATCGTAGACGAGGAGCGTCAGACAGCATCTGTATACCTCGATCCAGATCAGGTATCACTCGCGATTGGTAAGGGTGGACTCAACATCAAGCTCTCAAAGATGCTTACAGGCTATAACATTGATGTTTACCGTAACATCGAGGGTGGCGACTTCCCACTCTCTGAGTTCTCTGATGTTATCGAGGGCTGGCAGATTGAGGCTCTCTCTGCTGTAGGTCTTGACCGCGCAAAGGCAGTTGTTGCCCTTACAGCTGAGGAGATTGCTGAGCGTGCAGACCTTGAGATTGAGCAGGCAGAGGCTATTATCGCTACATTGAAGAGCGAGCTTGAGCAGAGTGAAGAGTAATAATGGTGTTTGAGCTCTTAGTTCAAACACCCATGTTCCCCAAAATCTGGTTACGAGATTGTCGTAACACCAAAACATTGTTAAATAGAAAGAAATAATATATGGAGAACGCAAGAAAATTACGCCTCATTCAGGTTGCAAAGGAGTTCAAAGTGGGATTAAATACTCTTGCTGACTTCCTTCGCAAGAAGGGTGTAGCCACAGATGGCTCGCCAAATACACAGATTAGCAACGAGGCATACGCTCTTGTAGAGAAGGAGTTCGGCGCAAACCGCTCTTCTGCCTCTAGCAGAGATAGTATCCGCGAGAAGATATCAACCAAAAAGGAGACCATATCTATTGAGGAGCCAAAGCCACAGCCAAAGCGCAATATTGAGGTGCGTGACGAGATTGCACAGCAGCCTCGCATTCTTGGCCGTGTTGAGCTTGACAAGAATGGCAACGTTGTAAAGCCTCAGCAACCTAAGCCAGAGGCTCCAAAGCCTCAGGTTGAGACTCCAAAGCCTGCAGAGCAGCCTAAACCACAGCCACAGCAGCAGCCTAAGCCTAAGCAGCAGCCAAAACCACAGGTTGAGGCTCCAAAGCCTGCTGAGCAGCCAAAGCCGGCACAGCAGCCAGAGCAGCCAAAGGCTGAGCCAAGTGCTACTGAGAGCCGTCCAAGTGCACAGTTCCGCCCTACCGAGGCGCCAACACTCAGCGGCCCACAGATTCTTGGTAAGATGGATGTTACCGGTATGGTTCCAGGTGGCAAGCATCGCCGTAAGAAGATTAAGGAGGAGAAGGTTGACATCACTCGCCAGCAGCCTCAGCAGGGCGGCGGCAAGAAGAATCGTCAGGAGAATCGCCCGAATAACAATAATAACAACCAGCAACAGCAAGGTGGTGGCAAGAAGAAGCATCAAAAGCCACAGCCAAAGCCGGTTGTTCGTCCAGAGGTTTCTGACGAGGAGGTTTCAAAGCAGGTTAAGGACACCCTTGCACGCCTAACAGCTAAGGGTGCTAAGAATAAGGGTGCTAAGTATCGTAAGGAGAAGCGCGAGGAGGTTCGTGAGCGTATGAACGAGGCTATCGAGCGCGAGGAGATGGAGCGCAAGGTACTCAAGGTTACTGAGTTTGTAACCGTGAGTGAGCTTGCAACAATGATGAACGTATCTCCTATGGAGGTCATCTCAGCATGTATGAACCTCGGTCTTATGGTATCTATCAACCAGCGTCTTGACGCTGAGGCACTTGTAGTTGTAGCCGAGGAGTTTGGCTTTACAACTGAGTTCGTGTCTGTAGAAATTCAGGAGGCTATCGGTGATGAGGAGATTGATGCAGCCGAGGACCTTATGCCTCGTCCACCAATCGTAACCGTTATGGGTCACGTAGACCACGGTAAGACCTCATTGCTTGATAACATCCGTAAGACCAACGTTATTGCCGGCGAGGCAGGAGGTATCACCCAGCACATCGGTGCATACTCTGTAGAGCTTAATGGTCAGAAGATTACCTTCCTTGATACTCCAGGTCACGAGGCATTTACAGCGATGCGTGCACGTGGTGCTAAGATTACCGACGTTGCAATTATCATCGTTGCTGCTGATGACAGCGTGATGCCACAGACTATCGAGGCTATCAACCACGCGCAGGCGGCAGGTGTACCTATGGTATTTGCAATCAACAAGATTGATAAGCCTGCTGCAAATGTTGAGCGTATTAAGGAGCAGCTTGCCGGTATGAACTTCCTTGTTGAGGATTGGGGTGGTAAGTACCAGAGCCAGGATGTATCTGCAAAGCAGGGTCTTAACCTTGAGAAACTTTTGGAGAAGGTGCTTCTCGAGGCTGAGCTTCTCGACCTTAAGGCAAATCCAAACAAGCGTGCTAAGGGTGCCGTTATCGAGTCTACACTGGACAAGGGTCGTGGCTATGTTGCTACAGTGCTCGTACAGGAGGGAACACTCCGCATCGGTGATGTGGTACTCTCTGGTACATATACAGGTCGTGTAAAGGCTATGTTTGACGAGAATGGTAAGAAGGTTACTGAGGCAGGCCCATCAACACCAGTACAGTTGCTCGGTCTTAATGGTGCACCGCAGGCAGGTGATTCATTCAACGTAATGGAGGATGACCGTTCAGCTCGTGAGGTGGCAAATAAGCGTGAGCAGTTGCAGCGTATGCAGGGTCTGATGACTCAGAAGCACGTTACACTCGACGAGATTGGTCGCCGAATTGCTATCGGTTCATTCAAGGAGCTCAACATCATCGTTAAGGGTGACGTAGACGGCTCAGTGGAGGCTATGTCAGGCTCACTGATTAAGCTCTCTAAGGAGACTGTTCAGGTGAACGTTATCCACTCGGCTGTAGGTCAGATTTCGGAGAGCGACGTTCTGCTTGCTACAGCATCAAATGCTATTATCGTCGGCTTCCAGGTTCGTCCATCGGCTGCGGCACGTCGTCTGGCTGAGAAGGAGGAGATTGAGATTCGCCTCTACTCAATTATCTACGATGCAATTAACGAGATTAAGGATGCTATCGAGGGTATGCTTGAGCCAGTGATGAAGGAGGAGATTGTATGCTCTGTTGAGGTACTTGAGACCTTCAAGATTTCAAAGGTGGGAACTATCGCCGGAGGTATTGTCCGCGAGGGTAAGATTCAGCGTAACACCCCTATCCGCGTAATCCGTGACGGTATCGTTATCCACACAGGTCGCCTGGGCTCACTCAAGCGATTCAAGGACGATGTTAAGGAGGTACTCACTGGTCACGACTGTGGTCTGAATATCGAGTCATACAACGACATCAAGGTCGGCGATATCATTGAGGGATACGAGCAGGTCGAGGTAAAGAGAAAATAAACAATATTAACAACCTATACTAAATAATTAAGAGCTATGATTAAGTTTGTAACAGCAGAAGAGGCTGTAAAGGTAATCAAGTCAGGTGATCACATTCACCTCAGTTCAGTAGCATCAGCACCACAGTGCCTGATTAAGGCTATGTGCGAGAGAGGTCGCAATGGCGAGTTTAAGGATGTACACATCCACCACCTCCACACCGAGGGTCCAGCACCATATGCAGA
>CAJGDC010000072.1 GCA_904502005.1 uncultured Alistipes sp. | reverse complement strand
GGTACGATAGTTGATAGTCTCAGGCTTGAGCACCTCACCGCTCGACTGTGCCAGAATCTCCTCAGGAGAGGCGAGGCTAATCGAAATGCGGCTGTCACCGGTTGTATTATCTTTATTGCTTGCCATATTTCTTACTTTTATTTATACCTACTTTATTATTACTCAAGTTTTACTGACAGAGCAAGACCACGAAGCTCATGCAACAACACATTCATAGCCTCTGGGATACCTGGCTTTGGAAGGTTGTCACCCTTAACGATTGCCTCGTATGTCTTTGCACGACCTGTTACGTCATCACTCTTAACGGTGAGAATCTCCTGGAGAATGTTTGCTGCACCGAAGCCCTCGAGTGCCCAAACCTCCATCTCTCCGAATCGCTGACCACCAAACTGTGCCTTACCACCAAGTGGCTGCTGGGTGATGAGTGAGTATGGGCCGATAGAACGTGCGTGCATCTTATCGTCAATCATGTGGCCCAGCTTAAGCATGTAGATTACACCCACAGTTGCTGGCTGGTCAAAGCGCTCACCAGTACCACCATCATAGAGGTAGCAGCGTCCACTGCGTGGGACACCTGCCTGAGCGGTGTACTCGTTAATCTGCTCAAGTGATGCACCGTCGAAGATTGGAGTTGCGAACTTAAGACCAAGCTCACGACCTGCCCAACCAAGAACAGTCTCGTAAATCTGACCGAGGTTCATTCGTGAAGGCACACCAAGTGGGTTAAGACAGATATCTACGATTGTTCCATCCTCAAGGAATGGCATATCCTCGTCGCGGACAATCTTTGCAACAATACCCTTGTTACCGTGACGTCCCGCCATCTTATCACCTACCTTAAGCTTACGCTTCTTACCGATGTAAACCTTTGCAACCTGGATAACACCTGCCTGTGGAAGCTCATCACCATTTGTAAGGTTAATCTTCTCACGCTTAATTGCGGCATCAATCTTCTTGAACTCAACGATGTAGTTGTTGATAATACGCTCAACAAGCTCATTGGTATGAGCATCGTCAGTCCAGTTGCAAGAGCCGAGGTTAAGGTAACCAGTCTCGAGCTTGCTCTTCTCGTCGATAGTCTTGCGAGAGATATCGTCAAGCATCTTCTGAGTGAACTTAGCACCTGGAGCGTAGAGCTCAACACCGAAGTAGTCTGCGATACCGGTTGTAGTCTTATCCTTAAGAACCTTCCAGAGCTTGTCTACCAACACTGCAGTAAGGGCAAGAACCTGCTCGCGGTGCTTCTCGTCAATCTTAGCAAGAGCCTCACGCTCAGCGTTGCGGTTCTTCTTGTCTACTGTACCTGCACGGCTATAGAGCTTAGTGTCGATAACAACACCGTGGAGTGATGGCTGTGCCTTGAGTGATGCATCCTTAACGTCGCCAGCCTTGTCGCCGAAGATAGCACGAAGGAGCTTCTCCTCTGGAGATGGGTCGCTCTCACCCTTAGGGGTAATCTTACCGATAAGGATATCGCCTGGCTTAACGTTTGCACCGATGCGGATAATACCGTTTGCATCGAGGTCACGAGTTGCATCCTCGCTAACGTTTGGAATATCAGATGTAAGCTCCTCCTTACCGCGCTTAGTATCGCGCACCTCAAGGATATACTCATCAACGTGAACAGATGTAAAGAGGTCCTCACGCTGGATACGCTCAGAGATTACAATCGCATCCTCGAAGTTGTAACCCTTCCATGGCATGAAGGCAACCTTAAGGTTACGACCAAGAGCGAGCTCGCCCTTCTGAGTTGAGTATCCCTCAGTAAGAATCTGACCCTCAGTTACGCGGTCACCAGTGAGTACGAGTGGACGAAGAGTCACAGAGGTATTCTGGTTAGTACGACGGTAGCGTGGTAGGGTATATGAGGTAATCTCTGGCTCAAAGGTGCAGATCTCCTGCTCCTCTGTGCGGTCATAGCGGATGTCAATACGAGTTGCATCTGCAAAGACAACCTCACCATTGCCACGAGCGACAATCTGGATACGGCTATCAGAGATCATATCCTTCTCAATACCGGTACCAACAATTGGAGCCTCGCAGTTTACAAGTGGCACTGCCTGGCGCATCATGTTAGAGCCCATCAGCGCACGGTTAGCATCGTCGTGCTCAAGGAATGGAATAAGGCTTGCCGCGATAGATGCTACCTGGTTTGGTGCAACGTCCATAAGGTGTACATCTGTGTCGTGTACAACTGGGAAGTCAGCACCCTCACGAGCCTTGATACGGTCGTGATTTACAAAGTGGCCATCGTCTGTAAGTGGCTCGTTAGACTGTGCAACAATCTGACCCTCCTCCTCTTCTGCAGAGTAGTAGCGGATATGAGAGTTGTCAAGGTCTACAACGCCATTCTCAACGCTGCGGTATGGAGTCTCGATGAATCCCATGTCTGAAATCTTAGCATATACGCAAAGAGATGAGATAAGTCCGATGTTTGGACCCTCAGGAGACTCGATAGGGCAGAGACGGCCGTAGTGTGTATAGTGTACGTCTCGAACCTCGAAGCCCGCGCGGTCACGAGAAAGACCACCAGGACCGAGAGCTGAAAGACGACGCTTGTGAGTAACCTCAGCAAGTGGGTTAATCTGGTCCATGAACTGTGACAGCTGTGAGGTACCAAAGAATGAGTTGATAACACTTGACAGAGTCTTAGCGTTAATCAAGTCAACTGGTGTAAATACCTCATTATCACGAACATTCATGCGCTCACGGATTGTACGTGCCATACGTACAAAACCAATTGAGAACTGATTTGACAACTGCTCGCCAACGGTTCGAACACGACGGTTAGAGAGGTGGTCAATATCATCAAGCTCAGCGTGTGAGTTGATAAGCTGAATCAGATACTTGATAATCGCGATAATATCCTCGCGAGTAAGTGTACGGATTGATGGGTCAATGCCGAGCTCAAGCTTCTTATTGATACGGAAACGACCTACATTACCAAGGTCATAGCGCTTGTCAGAGAAGAAGAGCTTGTCAATAACGTCACGAGCCGTAGCGTCATCTGGAGCCTCAGAAGCGCGAAGCTGACGGTAGATATAGCGTACTGCATCTACCTCAGAGTTACAAGCGTCCTTCTGAAGGGTGTTATAGATGATTGAGAAGTCGATGCCTGACAGGTTCTCCTTGTGGAGGATGATTGTCTTAACACCGCTCTCAAGAATTGCGTCAATGTGATCCTCCTCAAGAACTGTCTCACGATCTACGATAACGTCATAACGCTCGATAGATACTACCTCACCGGTATCCTCATCAACGAAGTCCTCAAAACGAGTAGAGAGAATACGTGCAGCGAGCTTACGACCTACAGCCTTCTTGAGGTTGGTCTTTGTAACTTTAACCTCATCTGCAAGGTCAAAGATATTGAGAATCTGCTGGTCGGTCTCATAACCGATAGCACGAAGAAGTGTTGTTACAGGAAGCTTCTTCTTACGGTCGATGTATGCGTACATCACGTTGTTGATGTCAGTAGCAAACTCAATCCACGAACCCTTGAATGGGATGATACGTGCTGAGTAGAGCTTAGTTCCATTTGTATGGAGGCTCTGACCGAAGAAAACGCCTGGTGAACGGTGGAGCTGCGATACGATTACGCGCTCAGCGCCGTTGATGACGAAGGTGCCTCGCTCCGTCATGTAAGGGATGTTACCGAAATAGACATCCTGAACCACTACCTTGAAATCCTCATGCTCATTGTCGTTACATGAAAGACGTAGCTTAGCCTTGAGCGGTACATTGTAAGTAAGTCCGCGCTCTAAACACTCCTCAATGGTGTAACGTGGTGGATCAATGTAGTAATCAAGAAACTCCAACACAAAGTTGTTGCGAGTATCGGTAATTGGGAAATTCTCCTGGAAGACTCTGTACAGACCTTCGCTCTTACGCTGCTCGGCGGTAGAGTCCATCTGGAAGAAGTCTCGGAATGACTTGAGCTGAATCTCCAACAGGTCTGGGTAAGGCACACGATTCTTAACCGTGGAGAAACTGATTCGATTTTGTGCTTTTGTGGACATAAATTAATCCGGTTGTTTTTTGTGAGTACTCTAAAGGGAAAAAACTACCCTTAATACGGTTCTATTTCACACCGCTAATGCCCTCAATTGTGGCGCGTAGCACCAATGAGAGCATCCGTAGGAGTCAACTGTTTGCCATTACCCTCATAGCCGAACTATATTTCGCATGCTTGAAGTGAAAGCTCTCCTTCACCCCTTGCTGCGAGCTGTCTCTTCGCGCTATCAAGGTTATGGATTTCGTTGAACCCCATATCCCCATTTCGGCACAGCTTAGCACTCCGAAAATGGCGATTTATTATTTGTTTGGCCTAAAATTCGCTATATTGCGCAAAAACGGATTTTTAGACCGGAAAAGGCATAGAGCTTACACTGCAGTATAAGCCCTACGCCTGAGTTGCGTTTGGATAAACTAAGTAGAAAATTACTTAAGCTCAACCTCTGCACCAGCCTCCTCGAGAGCAGCCTTGAGAGCCTCAGCCTCCTCCTTAGAAACACCCTCCTTAACAGCCTTAGGAGCTGCGTCAACGAGAGCCTTAGCGTCACCAAGTGAGAGACCAGCAGCCTCCTTAACAGCCTTGATAACCTGAAGCTTAGCCTGACCTGCGCTCTTGAGAACTACGTCCCAAGTAGTCTTCTCAGCAGCAGCAGCCTCACCTGCAACAGGTGCAGCAGCAACTGCAACAGCTGCAGCAGCTGGCTCAATACCGTACTCCTCCTTGAGGATGGTAGCCAATTCGTTTACCTCTTTAACAGTCAAGTTTACCAACTCCTCTGCCAATACTTTTACATCTGCCATAGTTGTAATTTTTATTAAATTTGTTTTTGTTTCTTAAATTAATTATTTCTTTCTTCGAGAGCCTTAACAAGACCCGCGATCTTCTCGCCTGCATTAGCACGCAGTGCAGAGATAACATTCTTTGCAGGAGACTGGAGCAGTGCAACGATGTCGCCAATGAGCTCCTCTCTGCTCTTGATGCTGCACAGGGTATCCAGCTGATTGTCACCAACATATACGCAACCCTCTACGCAAGCAGCCTTAATGATTGGCTTGTCACACTTCTTACGGAACTCCTTGATCATAACTGCTGGAGCCTTACCAGTGTTGGTAAGCATAATTGCAGTTGGACCAGTAAGAACCTCAAGAAGCTCTGCATCAGCCTTCTCTACGCGCTCCAAAGCCTTACGAAGAAGGGTGTTCTTTACAACGATAAGCTTAATCTCGCTGTCAAAACACTTGCGACGGAGAAGTGCAGTCTGTGCTGCGTTGAGTGCCTCAATGTCTGTAACATAAAAGTGAGGATACTCAGTGAGCTGCTGAGCAAGATTGTCAATAACAACAGCTTTTTGATCTTTAGTCATCTTTCTATCCTCCTTTTATTTTGTTTCAACTGATTTTGGATCAACCTGTACGCCTGGGCTCATAGTTGTTGAGAGATAGATGCTCTGAACATATGTACCCTTAGCAGCGGATGGTTTGAGTTTGATAATGGTGCTCATTACCTCGCGAGCATTCTCCTCGATCTGCTCTGGAGTAAATGATACCTTACCGATAGATGTGTGAACGATACCGTACTTATCAACCTTGTAGTCAATCTTACCGGCCTTCACATCCTGAACAGCCTTGCCGACCTCCATAGTAACTGTACCAGTCTTAGGGTTTGGCATCAGACCACGAGGACCGAGGATACGACCGAGCGCACCTACCTTACCCATTACGTTAGGAGTACAGATGATTACGTCTACATCAGTCCAACCAGACTTGATCTTGTCTACATACTCATCCAAACCTACGAAATCTGCGCCAGCAGCCTGTGCCTCAGCCTCCTTCTCAGGGGTACAGAGTACGAGAACTCGTACAACCTTACCTGTTCCGTGAGGAAGAGTTACAACGCCGCGAACCATCTGGTTAGCTTTACGAGGGTCAACGCCTAGACGCACGTCAATATCTACTGAAGCATCAAACTTAGTAAAGGTGATTTCCTTCAGAAGAGCGGCAGCCTCACTGAGCTTATAAGCCTTGTGTGGCTCAATCTTTGCGTAGGCAATCTTTTGATTTTTTGTCAACTTACTCATCTTTGTAATTTAATTACGCGTTAGGAAATTCACCAACTACGTTGATACCCATACTGCGTGCAGTACCAGCAATCATACGCATTGCAGCCTCAAGTGT
>CAJGDC010000071.1 GCA_904502005.1 uncultured Alistipes sp. | reverse complement strand
TTGTTGTCATAGTACCAAATTATTTTGCAGAGGCAACATACTCCTCAATTTGCTTCTGATAGTCGTAGAATTTCTCGCTCTGCCACTCAGAGTAGTTCATCTGACGGAAGAGGTTGATAAGACCCTTAAAGAACTTTGAACACTCATTGAAATCAACAAAGTCAAAGTCGTAGTCGCAGATCTCAAGCACCATCTTATACATCATCTGCTGACGCTCCATAGGACAGTTTGCATCAATATCGTCAAAAGCATCCTGCTGAAGAACGACAAAGTCAATAAGCTCGCTCTTCCAAAAACGCTCGTGGTAATCTACTGGTACACCATCATCACCGAGGATGTTAATCTGGTCATTAGCCTCCTTACCACGCTGAACGATAGTCTTACCCTTACGAACGAGTGATACCCAACCCTTCTCAATCTTCTCGCCGAGGTACTCCTCAACCTCTGGATACTCAAGGTACTTAGAGTATGAATCGAGTGGATCGATTGCCGGATAACGCTTTGAATCCGCACGACCCTGAGACAGAGCGTAGAAGCAACGAGCCGCCTTCTTTGTAGACTCAGTAACTGGCTCCTTAAGGTTACCACCCGCAGGAGATACTGTACCGAGGAAGGTCACAGAACCGGTCTGACCGTTAGTGAGCTTTACAAGACCTGCACGAGCGTAGAAGTTAGAGATGATAGCCGAGAGGTCCATAGGGAACGCATCCTGACCTGGGAGCTCCTCAAGACGGTTTGACATCTCACGAAGAGCTTGAGCCCAACGAGATGTAGAGTCAGCCATAACGAGTACACGCAGACCCATTGAGCGGTAGTACTCACCAATTGTCATACCTGTGTATACAGATGCCTCACGCGCTGCAACCGGCATGTTTGAGGTGTTACAGATAATAATTGTACGCTCCATAAGTTTGTGACCGGTATGTGGGTCAATGAGCTCTGGGAACTCCTTGAAAATCTCCACTACCTCATTTGCACGCTCACCACAAGCAACGATGATGATCACATCTGCCTCAGCCTGCTTAGAGATTGCGTGCTGAAGTACGGTCTTACCTGCACCGAATGGACCAGGGATAAATCCGGTACCACCCTCAGCAAGTGGGTTGAAGGTATCAATAGCACGAACACCTGTCTCCATAACCTTTGATGGACGAGGCTTCTCAGTGTAGCAACGTACAGCCTGCTTAACCGGCCACTTCTGAACCATTGTCACGTTGTACTCATTACCGTCAACGTCAGTAAGCACTGCAATAGTGTCGGTAACCTTATATGTACCAGCAGCAACGACGCTCTTTACTGTATAGTTTCCAGTCATTACGAATGGCACCATAATCTTGTGAGCAATCCACTGTTCCTGAACCTCACCGAGCCAAGAGGCTGCAGATACCTTATCGCCAGCCTTTGCAAGCGGCTTGAACTCCCACTCGCTATCAAAATCAAGCGGGTCGGTAATTGAGCCACGGTCAATAAACAGACCATCCATCTTTGCAAGGTCGTTCTGCAGACCATCGTAGTTCTTAGAGAGCAATCCTGGTGCAAGGGTTGCCTGAAGCATGTGACCCTCAAACTCCACGCGGTCACCAATCTTCAGACCTCGGGTAGAGTCATAAACCTGTACATAGGCATCGTCGCCTATAACCTTGATGACCTCAGCCATCATGCGAGTATCGCCACAGTAAACATAGCAAATCTCATTCTGTGCCACTGCACCCTCGGCACGAACAATTACGATGTTAGAGATGATACCGCTAACTTTTCCGATTGTTTTCATTATAATGTTATTTTGCTTTTTCAATATGATGTTCTCCGTCTAACTCAGCCATCAGCTTGTTAAACATCTCGCGACCTGTCTTGACATCAAGCACAGTCCAACGAGCAACGAGATTTACCCTTACAAGGTATGCCAAAACGGCATCCAAAGAGAAGTAGTCAAATGTAGAGAGCTCAGAGGCTACAGACCAACGTATAAGGTCAATCTTACGCTCCTTCTCGACCATATTCTGCTCATCCATTGCTGAAATAAGAGCATCGATATAGCTCAACTCACCACGCAGACCAAAGTCAGCAGCAGAGCTGCGGTGCAACTGCTCCACAACCTCGCCACCGCCAACAGTAACACTATCCACTGCCACACCTCGCTCACGAGCCACAAGGGCTGAGATTACATTCCTCAGCGCACGATCTGACTCAGACCAATTACGCAAGAAGGCAGAGCCAGAGTGGCTGCACAACTCATAATAGGCAGTAAAGAGAGAGGTTGCGAATGAGAGCGATGTATCTACACCCTCAGCATCCTCACCCTCTGTATCGGCATAAGCACGAACAACCTTTGCCAATGCTGCAGGCAGAAGAGTCGGATTCTCAAGCTCTGAGACAATCTGCTCAGCGCTCAGGCGACCTAGAGTGTTGTGCGCCGCGCTGCCATTATGACGAGCGACAAGATTTTCACAATCGTAGTAGGTATAGAGAAGCGCTACGCTCTTAAAGTCCTTAGCACTGAGCGCCTCCTCCACCTCAGCAAGTATCTCTGCAATGTCAAAACCCTTAGTGTCTGCATCCAGAGCATACTCGCGTAGACCAGCTACGAGTGTATAATAGTTACTACCGAACATAGGCTGTTAGAAAAGCAGTTTAGCAACCTTCTCGCGTAGATACTCCTGCATAAGAGCAGCAAAAGAGTCCTCGGTGAAAGAGATGTAGTAACCTCCACCCTTCTGACAAACCTTAAAGCCTGAGTGAACATCCTTAGAGTAGCCCACCTCAATACCAGCCTCAAGAAGCTGATTTGCTGATGCGGCAAAAGCCTTAGAGAAGTCAGCCTCAAGAGCAGCTGGGAGCATAGCAGAAAGCTCAACCTTACCACCATTGTTCCATGCAGACGCAACAGCCAAAAGCAATGACTTTACAAACTCTGCATCAACGATAGCCTCAGCAGTACCCTTACCAACACTCTTGGCGATGATTGCATCTGCGATCTCAGCCTTAATCTTAGCAAGTGCCTGCTTACCTGCAAGTGTAATCTCAGTCATTGAGTTCTTTGCAGTGTCAGCAGCCTTAGCCTCAGCCTCCTTGACAATCTTCGCAGCCTCAGCCTTAGCCTCTGCCACAATCTTCGCCGCATTAGCCTGAGCCTCTGCCAATAGACGCTCAGCCTCAGCACGACCCTTCTCCAAGCCCTCTCCGTAGAGACGCTCAGTAAGTTCCTTTAACTTTGAATTTTCCATAAATTGTAAAATATTTTAAGAATTATTTTATTTTGCTATTAAACCTGCTAAAAAAGCGCCACAAATATAACAAAATTTTCGCGAATTAGCAATATTTAGATTACAATACGTAACAATTTATCAACAATTTGGTTCATTTTAATGAGCTATTTGCCATTGACCAAGAGAAAAGAGCAAAGAGAGCATAAGGAGATTAAGGAATTTAGGGGAATTAGCGAAGATCGCCAACCTCATTAAACTCCTTAATCTCGCTACTTGTCGACAAAGCCAATAGCCAATAGCTAATAGCTAAAAGCCAACAGCCACTTTGTCGTCAAAACGCGGTAGATACGACGCTCGACAAAAATCCCAGCAATGGATAGTACTTAACGTACAGCCATTGCTGGGATTTTTTGTTAGCGGAAGTAGGTATCCGCCTTTTCACGACAAAATTATTGGTGTTGTGGGCGTAGTAGATCCTGCACAACCTTCACTGGTGAAAATGTCGTAATTGGAACATCTACGAAGATGGTATTCCAGTCTGCCATAGCTCCATTCCAAAGGCCCGGAAGCTCCTGAGCTCGCAGGTCTCGACCACCGCTTGACTTTGATGAGATAAAGCCGGTAGAAGGGTCAGTATACTTACTCAAATCATACTTTGTACCATCGGCGGCATAGACACCACAAACAAGGTCTACCGGATTAAAGTGTGTAGCATCCTTCATCAGGTGCATATCCTCAGCAGAGATCTGACTTGACTCAGCGATTTGGAGAGTTTGAGTACCGTCTGCATTTGCCACCCAGAATGGGCCACCACCAGGCTCACCCTCGTTGCGCACCATTCCACACAGGCGAATTGGACGAGAGAGGAGTCGCTCAAGTAGCGCCGCATCGTTATTCTCTGGCAACTTTACACAGAGTTTATTCTCCACAAAATCTGCCAACTCCACAAGGTTCGCACTACCCTCTTTGAGAGCCTTTAGCCAAGCGAAAGTCTGCTGCTGAAGTTCAAGAAGCATACCTGCAAGCGCCTTCTTGTAGAGCACAGTATCACCACGAAGGGCATCGGTTGTAACGTTATCAATATTCTTAACAAAGATAACTTTTGCATCAATCTTATTGAGGTTAGCAAGCAGCGCACCATGACCTGCAGGGCGGAAAAGAAGTTCACCAGAATCTGTTCTAAATGGCGTATTATCCGGATTTACGGCAATGGTATCTGTAGAGGACATCTGCTGCGAGAAAGAGATGTCGTACTTAACACCAAAAATCTGCTCATACTTAGCAGTTCGCTCAGCAAGCAGAGCTCGAAAAGCGCCCTCATGCTCAGGCGACACGGTAAAGTGGAGGCGAACTACGCCGTCGGCTGCACCATAGAGCGCACCCTCAACAAGGTGCTCCTCAACAGCCTTACGTGCGCCATTCTCATAAGCATGGAAGGTCACAAGACCCTTTGGCAGCGAGCCATAGCCAAGACCCTGCTTAATGATTGCGCTAACGACAGCCTTCTCATCAGAGAAGTCCGCAACAACAGCCTTAAGCTCCGGATAGAATGCAAACTTCTCAATATTCTGAAGCAGAGTATCAATACCCTTACCACGCTTATCCTCATTAACAAACTCAAAGAGCTCCTTAAACATACGAGTTGCAGCACCCGATGCTGGGACAAACTTAGCCACTGTGACCGATGCATCACGATTCTCATAACTCTCGGCATAGGCGGCCGCCTGCTCTGGGGTGAGAATTGTAATACCGTCACCTGGAGAGGCTGCGCTAACGACCTTTAGCGACGGGAAACCTCGGCGAAAATTCTCAATTTGAAGATTCACAGCCTCAACACTAAGTCCATGGGCTGCAATTTGCTCTAGATCTTTCTCTGTAAACATATCAACGGTTTAGGTTTTATAGGTTTTAATAATTTTTGAAGTTCTCTAAATTAGCTCAAAGTTAAACATTTTTCTCTAAACTCACTCATTTCTGAACAATTATTTTTATCTTTACCGCGCATTTAGTGTACTATATAGACTATATGATACGAGTTTTTGAAAATATTGACATCTGTTCGCGCAACAGTTTCAAGGTTCACCAGCAGGCGGCAAAGATTATCGAGTTCGACTGCAACAGCGATCTAACGGAGATATTCGCCCAGCACATAACCGATAAGTGGATGGTTATGGGCGGTGCAAACAACATACTCTTTACTTGTGACGTTAAGTATCCGATTATCGTACCACGCAATGAAAAAATCGAGATTCTTTGCGAAAACGAGCTCGGTGTAGATATTCGCGTAGGTGCCGGCTTGGAGTGGGACGAGTTGGTTGCATGGAGCGTTGAGCGTGGGCTATGGGGGTTAGAAAATCTATCGCTTATACCTGGCAAGGTAGGCGCTGCGCCGGTGCAGAATATCGGTGCTTATGGCGCGGAGGCAAAAGATTGCATCACAAGCGTCGAGATGTTCTTCCCTGAGCAGGGTGGGTTTGTCACCCTTGCCGCCGAGCATTGCGGCTTTGGATACCGCGAGAGTGTCTTTAAGCATACCCTCAAGGGTCGTGTGATAATCACAGCAGTCACGTTCCACCTCTCAAAGAGTGCACAGCCTAAGCTTGGTTATGGAGATGTTGAGCGAGAGGTAGAGAGTCGTGGTGGCGTATCACTAACAAACATACGCGAGGCTATCTGCGCAATTCGTCGCACGAAGTTACCAGATACGGCTATAACCGGCAATGCGGGCAGTTTTTTCAAAAATCCTATTGTTGAACGCAATCTTGCCGAACAACTTATTGCCATCTACCCCCAGATGCCACACTACCCTACTGCCGACCCTGAAAAGGTAAAACTCGCAGCAGGATGGCTGATAGACCAGTGTGGACTAAAGGGTTACAGCGAGGGTAATGTTGGCGTGCATAATCGTCAGGCGTTGGTGCTTATAAACACAACAGGTAATGCTACCGGCAATGAGGTTATAACCTTTGCAAAAAAGGTTCAAAAAATTGTTACCGACAAGTTCGGCATTGCTATTGAGGCGGAGGTGAACATACTATGAGAAAGAACAAACTTTTAGAGCACTTTAAGCAGTATAACGAACGCCACTCGCTCTTCTCCCATCAGGACAAGATACTATTGACAGTATCTGGTGGCGTAGACTCTATGGTTATGCTCTCGCTCTTTGTTGAGGGCGGATATGACATTGGTGTGGCACACTGCAACTTCTGC
>CAJGDC010000070.1 GCA_904502005.1 uncultured Alistipes sp. | reverse complement strand
TACTTGTTCTTCTTATCGTAGCGCTTTGCGTAACGGCTCATAAACTTATCAACGCGACCAGCGGTATCTACCAACTTAATCTTACCGGTGTAGAATGGGTGAGATGTGTTGGAGATTTCCATCTTATACACGGGATAGGTTTCGCCGTTCACCTCGATGGTCTCCTTTGTCGAAACGGCGGACCTGCACAAAAACACGTGGTCGTTAGACATATCCTTAAACGCCACTAAACGATAACTTTCTGGATGAATTCCCTTTTTCATCTTGCTTGTGTTTTTTAATTAAGTACTTAATGCGCGGCAAAGGTAGTGAAAATTCTACAAATAGCAAACTTTTTTTCAAAATCTTTGCAATAAAAGGTCGCTATCATCCCAAATTTCGGCATAGATGTTGCAATAAAAAAGGCAGAGAGTGGCGGGGGAGATACTTCTTATCTTCAATAAATTTTTACACATCTTTCTGTTTATTTTCTGTTTGCACACCGACCCCAGCCACTCTTTCTAAAATGGATAAGCCTGTTTCGCACAATGCACTCTGCTATTTATTCTACTATTATTTGCTCTATTTGATATTATTCACACTTTTTGCGTTATCTTTGTGGTATGAAAAGAATTTTATCAATACTGGCAGTAGCAATTGTGGCATTTAGCAGTGCCGATGCGCAGATATATGCCAAGCTGAATGGACTTTACGCCCTTGTTGGAGTAGTCAATCCTCAGGTGGAGGCTGTTATCTCTCCTCACTCCTCACTCAGCGTTGAGGCGACATTTTCGCCATGGAAGAGTTTTAACTCTCGCCACCTCTTTTTTGGTATGTTTAGTGGCGAATACCGATATTATATAAAGGGCGCAGCAAAGGGTTTTTATGGTGCTTTTGATGCTGGAATGATGGGCTTTGACATCAACAAACCATATTTTCTAAAGAATGGTAAATTTCTAAATTTCAACCGCAACTATGGCAAAGGTTTCGGTCTTTTTGTGGGTTTAGGTGTGGGTTATCACCATCACTTTAATGAACGCTGGAGCCTTGATGCCTTTATAGCTTTTGCATATATGCGCTCATGGTATAATGGCTATAAACCTAACGGAGAGATAGTTATGGATCCACAAGGTCATGAGGACTATCTCTATCCGGACCCGTTCAATGGCTCGTCAGAGATTATGCCGCTCAAGGCGGGTCTGAGTATTGGTTATGCACTTTTCAATCCTAAAAAATAGGATGATAACCCCGATAGTTGTACTTATTCTGGCTGTTGTTATCTCGCTATATTTCTGGTTGGGGTATTGGGCGTTTGCGATTGTTGGTGTTGTAGTTGTAGCATGTGCGTTGTTCTACTTTTTGCGACGTATCGGAGTAAAAAGAGTCGATAACTGTCCAACAGAGCCGAGAGTTGAGCAGACTCACCCATTTGTTGAGCGAACAGATAAAATCATTGAGCGTCGTCGGGAGCAGGGGCATAGGCTGGTAGCAGTTGCTGAGCAACTTGAGCGCTTAAGACCTGAGTATACAAGGGAAGTGGAGCGTCTACTTGATTGGTATATGGAGTATCTGAAGAGTAATGTCATCTATCATCAAGATTTGTATGATTATCTACTTACACTTATCAAAGAGCGACGCAAGACAGCCAAGGCAAACTATCTTATTTGTGAGTTAGAGCGCTCAAAGATAGTTGTTCGCAGCCTTATCCGTGGAAAGGATGCTGCACATATTGTTGAACTGTTAGATGAGGAGGATAATGAAGATTCGCAGGAGTAATATGGGCGATATCTCTGCCATTATGGAGATTATTGCAGATGCGCAGTCATTGCTTGCCGGTCGTGGAGTGGATCAGTGGCAGGATGGTTATCCAACAGCTGATATTATTGCACAGGATATTGCTCGCGCTGAGAGTTATGTTATTGAAATTGACAGAAGTGTAGCTGCCACGGCTGTAATATCTTTTGCGGGCGAGGTTACATACAACACTATCGAAGGAGAGTGGTTAAATGACAATAGCTATGTGGTTGTACACCGCCTGGCTGTTAGAAATTCTGCACTTCGGAGTGGTCTTGCTAGGCAGATGATGCTCTATGCCGAGGAGCTTGCTCTGCAACGCGGGGTTAATAATATCAGGGTAGATACGCATAATGATAATATAGCAATGCAATCCTTGCTTAACAATTTAGGCTTTGTATTTTGTGGAGAGATAACCCTACTATCCGGTGCGCCGAGAATAGCTTTCCAAAAAGTGTTGAATACCAAATAGAAAAATATCCACCTGTGGTGATAAACCAAAGGTGGATATTTTTATACTCCTAAAACAGAGTCAGATTAAAATCCGTCGTAGGATGTTGTGAAACCAGATGTGGTGTAGACGTTCTTCTCGCCGCTGCTGCTAACGGTATGGGTAGCCTTGACGGTCCAATTCTTCTCCTGGCTTGGATCGCCACATGGAGCCTTAACGAACCAGTAGTGCTTCATACCCTTGTTCCAGGTGTCTGTGTTCTTACTCTTCTCGTTAAAGAAGAATGCTGTAGAACACATATCTGCAAGGTTGTAGTGTACACGCTGCATTCTGTGGCTTACGCCGTCAACAATTAGCTCAACCTCCCAGTTTGTTGCATCATCGTTCCAGATTGTTGCGATAAAGCAGTTAGCAAGGTCAGCACGTCCAGAGGTCTTGATGTTTGACTTACCGCCAGTACCACCAGTGGTCCATGTGTATACATACTTATGACCATAAGTGTCGTTAGCATTGTAGACTCTCATCTGCTCTGAGGCGTTCTTGTTTGTGCCCTTAGCAACCCAGTTGTGCATAGAGGCACCCTTAACCTCATAGATGCTATATCCATTTGGAGAGCCCTCAACACCGATGTTGCTGGTCCACCATCCACCACAAGCAGCACCATGAACGTGCTCAAAGACTGGCTGACCATTCTTTGTGCGATATGAGGTGTGGAGATAGTTCTCTGGATAGTGGGTGTGGCCAATAAAGATATGAGCCTCATTGAACTGAGTCAGAAGCTGAAGAACATCAGCATAACCCTTATCCTTGTTCACATTACTACCGCCACTAGTGCTACCAGCACGGAATGGAATGTGACCAGAGAGGACAATCATCTTGTTAGCCTTATCCTCTACAGCCTCAAGATCCTTCTCAAGCCAAGCGATCTGAGTAGAGGTGTAGCCACCGTCATAGTTCCAGGTCTTATCAGCACCGAAACCTGTTGAGGTAGTACAGACAATGTTATCCATCACGACAAAGTGTACTCGACCGCGGTCAAATGAGTAGTCTGTAGGACCTACATTCTCGATATAAAGCTCAGTAGCCTCCTTATCGTTCTGACGGTCAGCATCGTGGTCATGGTTACCTATACAGTTAAAGATAGGAATACTATTGCCATTATTAAGCTTGACGCTTGAACACAGCTCTGCCATAGTTGGCCAAAGCTCAACATTGTCAAAGGTAATATCACCAAGTGTTATCGCATAGGCGTTATGATAGCGATTCTCGTAGCTCTGAGCACCGCTAATGGTACTTCTGATATCTGCAAGAGTCTCAGTTCTGAAACGCTCAGCCTCTTTAGCTACCTCACACTGAGGGTCGCCAATGGCAATAATTGTAAACTCCTCCTCTACTGCAGGCAGTGGGTTGAGCTTCCAGTCGTTGCGATTAGGTTTGCCAACAATAATCTTCGATGTGGTATAGAACAATGGACGACCATTTGCTTGATCTACAGGGACCTCATAGGCTGCAGGAATTGTAATCCATACATACTTAGCCCAGCGGTTTGTAGGAATCTGGTAGACACCATTGTTGTCGGTTACAACGACGTTTGAGCCGTCGGTAACAGCAACGCCGGCGATACCTTTACCAGTTACGGAGTCTGAAATAAGACCATAGACAGTATTACCCTTGTCAATTGTAGTGCCATTGATAACTACAGTCTCGGTCTGCTCATTGCCGCCTCCGCCTCCAGTGCCCTGATTGTTCTCACCACCCTCGGTATTATTATCAGAACAAGCAACCCCGCAGAGCAGGGTTGCTGTTAATAGAATGAATTTTAGTTTACCTAACATCGTATTAGATTCGTTTTTACTACCAACCGAAGTTCTGCTTAATGTTTGGATTTACATTAAGAACTGTCTGTGGAATTGGACGAACATACATCTTGTCATTCCACTCGAGCTTGTAGTTGTAAGTAAGGAATCCGTGGTCACCCTCAGAGAATGAGTGGTTCTGATCAGCAAGTGAACCAGTCACGTTGTAACCAAGACCAGCCTCAGGCTTAGTGTTAGTAAAGGTGTAGATACCACCGTTGTACTCCATACCGCCAACCTGATCCTTTGGAACCCATACGCCGAGCCAGCCCTGGTTGTTGGTCTGACGATCAACGATAAGCTTACCAAGCTTCCAACGATAGAGGTCGTTTACACGAAGACCCTCAGCAAGAAGCTCTACAGTACGCTCACGACGAATCTCAGTAAGGATGTTAGTCTGGTTGCCGTAGTAAGCCTTCAACCAACCGCAATCCCAACCACCGTCAGGATAGATGTTTACAACACCTGCACGCTGACGAAGTGCGCCGATAGTCTTGTCCCAATCAGCCTTTGAAAGGGTACCGTTGTTAAGCTCAGCCTTAGCCTCTGCATAGTTAAGAAGAACCTCACCGTAGCGAAGGATAGGGTAGTCGTTGTCGTTCTTACCCTTTGAGTAGTTCTCCTCCATCTCGATAGAGAACTTAACGTTCTGGTAGAAGTTGTAGGTGTAAGTAGTGTTAGTCTGCTTAAGAAGCTTCTCACCGTTAGTCTTAGTGTACTCGTAACCTGGGTGGTGTACGCAAGCAGTAAGACGAAGGTCACGACCTGTAAGCTCCTCGTTGATGTTAACCTTACCCTCGTGAGTGATAGGAGTACCATCAGCGTTGAGGTAGTGGTTAATCATTGGCTTAGTAGGAGATACCTGCTGGTCGTAAGTAGATGAGTTAACAACCCAAGTAAGCTCGTGCATACGGTTGAGCTCGCCACTGTCATAGTCACTCCACCAGATAGCCTCCTTAGAAGAAGCGATGTTGGTGTGGTGGAACAGATCGTAGTAGCTGCTGTGAAGAGCGAACTTGCCGCTATTCATAAGCTCCTCAGATGCTGCAACGCACTCGTTAAGGAAGTCGTTAGCAGTACCGTGCTCGTTGTTCCAAGCTACGTTAGTAGATGGGTTAACCTTGTGATACTTACGGAATGTACCCTCATAGAGACATACACGGCTCTTGAATGCAAGTGCAACCCACTTGTTGATTACGCCGTCAAACTTAGTGTCACCAGAGAGGTTCTGGCAAGCGAAGTTAAGATCCTCAAGAACCTTAGACATTACGAACTCACGGTCGTCGCATGGAGCATAGAGCACCTCGTCCTCAATATCAAGTACGTGGTCGATCCAAGGCACATTACCGAAAGTCTGAACCTTTGAAAGGTAGAAGTATGCACGCCAGAAGCGAGCAACACCCTGATAGTGGTTGTAAATCTCCTCAGAAACGTTACCCTGAGCGCGAGTCATACCCTCGAGCATAACGTTTGCACGGCGGATGTTACGCCAGTTGCTGATTGCCCAGCTGCCCTGCTTATCTGCGTTCCAGATACCTGGACGATAGTAGTCAGATGAGGTCTTTGAACAGAACAAGTCACAAGCATAGTCGCTATAACCAAGACCGTCAGCAGTTGGCAGGTAGGACTGAATGAGTCCATTTGCGTAGAGCTCAAGCTCAAGCTCATTCTTGAAATATGTATCAGCTGACATCTTGTCGATAGGCTCCACAGTAAGGAACTTCTCGCAAGAGACACCCGCAAGGGCTACCGCTGCTACAGCAAATAAATTTAATATTCTCTTTTTCATACTATATATACATTAGAATGTGATATTCAAACCAAATGTGAAGGTCTTAAACATTGGATATGAGTAACCCTGACCAGAACCAGAAAGACCAGTTGCACCGCTATCGTTAAAGTCGGTATCACCAGCACCGATAACCTCTGGGTCAAACATATTTGTGTGCTTGAAGATTGGAGAGAATGTGAATGGATTCTCAGCAGTGAAGTAAACCTTCAGCTTCTCAATGTGCCACTTCTTAGTCAGCTTGCTTGGGAATGTATAATCAAGAGTAATGTTCTTAACACGGAGGTAAGCAGCATTCTGCAAGTAGTAATCATTCTCGTATGCAAGAGGACCTACGTTACGGTTTGCAGCGTAAGCTACAGGACGTGTCCAGTATGCACCTGGGTTAGTTACTGTCCAGTTCTCAGTTGAGTAGTCAACGATTACACGGTCAGTAGTGTGAACCTTTGGCAAGTAGTCGTATGGACGGTTGTACATACCCCAGAAGAAACCAGACTCCTGATCAGGATACCAGTCACGCTTCATAACACCCTGGAGGAAGATGCTAAGTCCGATACCATTCCAGTTACCAGAGAGGTTGATACCATAGTGGAAGCGAGCACGCTCGTTACCGATAATATCGAGGTCACCGTGATCATCAAGAGTAGCCTTACCAGTGTTGATCTGGCCGTCACCGTTGAGGTCGAGGAAC
>CAJGDC010000069.1 GCA_904502005.1 uncultured Alistipes sp. | reverse complement strand
TAGTTCTTAGCTGCATTAATTCCACCCTGTGCTGCGATAGAGTGAGCACGACGTGGAGAGTCCTGGATGCAGAAGATCTTTACATTGTAGCCAAGCTCAGAAAGCGAAGCAGCTGCAGAAGCACCACCAAGACCGGTACCTACAACGATAATGTCAAGCTTGCGCTTATTTGCTGGGCTAACAACCTTGATAGCTGCCTTGTGATTGCTCCATTTCTGAGCCAACTCACCAGCAGGAATTCTGGAATCTAATTTGAATGCCATATCTATTTATGTTTTATATTCTACAAATTACTAGCAGCAGCAACAGTTGCTCTTAATAAAGAACACCACTACAACAGCAGCAAAGCCGAGGAAAATAAGACCTGAAACGAGCTTTGCGATGCACTTAAGGCGTGGAAGCCATGTGTCATTTGCCCAACCTACAGTCTGGAACATAGACCATACACCGTGGTTAAGGTGCAACCAGAGAGCAGCAAACCATACAAGGTAGAGAACTACATTGTACCACTGTGAGAAGGTGTACTGAATAAGAGCAGCGCCATCAGTTGGATTAAGACCCAAGTTGTTTGCGTGCTCACCCATAAGCTCAACAAGCATCATCTTTGACCAGAAGTGGGTCATGTGAAGTGCAAGACCGAGGATAACGATTACGCCAAGAACAAGCATGTTCTTTGAAGCCCAATCAACACCCTTCTCAGTCACAGTAACAGCATAGCGCACATTACCGCGAGCCTTACGGTTCTGATAAGTGAGGATGAATGCATACACAAAGTGTACAAATACACCCAACGCGAGTACTGCGGTACCTACAAGAGCATACCAGTTAGCACCCAAGAAACCACAAATCATGTTATAAGCCTCACCACTGATGAGAGCTACAACATTCATTGCCATGTGGAAGAGAAGGAAAAGCACAAGGAAACAACCCGAGATGCTCATCACCAACTTTCTTCCCAAAGAAGAATTAGTTAAAAAACAACCCATAATGTTTTGAAATAAAAATTAGTTATGTTTATTTTGTGAAAAATTAGTTGCCTTTACACTTAAATGCACATAATATTGTACAAATATAGTTATTGTTTGTCAAATAACAAAACATTTTTACCAATTTTTAACCATGCTACCATATTATAAAAATAAATCAGAACTTCGCTCGGCGGCTAAATTGGAGGTAAAAACAATACCGCCCGAACAGAAGAGCTCCCGTTCGGCGCTGATTTTCAAAAACATTCTCAATTCCGAACTCATAAAGGATGCCAAAGTGGTGGCTCTATATGCCTCTCTGCCCGATGAGGTCTGCACTGCTGATATTATTACAGCACTACACTCTCAAAAGGAGATTCTCCTTCCGCGCGTTGCAGGGGATGATATGGATTTCTACTGTTACAGCCCCACAGAGATGAGTGTTGGCGCCTTTGGCATCTCTGAACCACAAGCACACGATGCTGTTGCGCCGAGCGATATTGATGTAATCATTGTTCCGGGGGTTGCATTCACCAAAAATGGCAAACGCTGTGGCAGAGGCAAGGGATATTATGACAAGTATCTAAGTCGTGAGGGGTTCCGCGCCACAAAAATAGGAGTCTGCTTTGCCGAACAGATAGCCGAGGATATTTTATCCGAGCCTCACGATATTATTATGGATTGTGTTATTTGTGGCTAAAAATTACTATCTTTGCCATATAAAGAGAAGAGTATGGAGATTATTTTAGCGATACTTTGCGCCATAACTGTTGGTGTTATTGCCGGATACCTATTCGGCAAGCGTGGTGTTGCGCAGGCAGAGCAGCGTGCAGCAGCCCTACAGGAGCAGATTTTAACACTCTCACAGCTCAAGGCCGCCCTTGATAAGGAGGTTACAATGCTCAAGGAGCAGTTAGATGAGCAGTCACGCCGCGCAGCTGCAGAGCTTGCACAGCTGAAAGAGGAGCACCAGGCTCGTCTTGCAGAGCAAGAGGCTCGCTTTAAGGAGGCGGATGCAGCTCGCCGTGCCGAGTTTAAGCAGCAGACCGAGCAGCAGCTTGAGACCGTAAAGAGTCAGCTCAAGCAGCAGACAGAACAATCTAACCGCGAGAGTATTAGCGAAATTATGCGCCCATACCGTGAGCAGCTTGAGCAGCTACGTCAGCAGAATATTGAGGACAGAGCCACCCTACATGGCGAAATCAAACGATTTGTCGAGACCGGTGGTCGCCTGACTCGCGAGGCAGACCGACTAGTCACTGCACTGAGTGGTAGCGTGACTATTCAGGGAAACTTGGGCGAGAAGCTGCTTGCCGACCTGCTTGCAGGCTCTGGACTTGTGGAGGGCGTGCAGTATCAACTGCAGAAGACTGTGCGAAATAAGGATGGCACAACCGTTAAGAATGTGGGCGGAAAGAAGATGCGCCCCGATGCTGCACTTATCTACCCCGAGACAAATAGCATCCTCTATATAGACTCCAAATTCCAACTCCCGGCTGAGCTTGACTTTGAGAACCTTGAGGCTGAGAATCAGCGTGCTGTGATGAAATCCTTTGCTGAGAAGATTGTAGACCAGGCACGCAAGCTCTCCGACCGAAACTACGACAGAAGCAACAATGAGGGTTATATTCCTCTGCCATACGTCATTATGTTTGTGCCGAGCGAGGCTGCCCTTACAGCCGTTACGTCATACGACAAAACCCTATGGCAGAGAGTCTTTACAGAGCACTCCGTGTGCCTTGCCAGTGAGCGTAACCTACTGGTGCTCATAGAGATGGTGCGCTATATGTGGCAGCGACAAGTGACAATTAGCAACTACGAAGATATTATCGCCAAGGCAGAGATTGTCCTTGACCGCGTGACTGACTTCATGACCAACTTCTCCCTTATTGAGGAGTCCCTTGCCGCCGCTGTCAAGGCAACCGAAAAGGTGCGCTACCTATCAGCCTCACAAGGCAAATCTATCGAGACCGCCGTGCGCAACCTCACCGAGCTGGGTATCAAACCCCACAAAGTCAGCGGCAACGACCGCCCTAAGCACCTCAAGAAACACCTACAGCAGACTCTCGCCGCAGAGGAGAGTATTGATGAACAACTAGAAAATTAACCAAGCACCTTACAGTCAGAGTATCTCTTATACCCTATAAATAACATAATAATTTAATTGAATATCCGTTATATTGACGAATTAGATTAGTTATTATGGTTAGGATTTCAAAGATTTTAGAGGGTATAATTGCCCAGGTGGCGTTTGACACAACTCGCATGGGCATTGACAGTAATTTCAAGGACCACCTAGCGCTTGCATTGCTTCGCAGCGAAGGGTCGATGGTTCACAGAGTATTAAGTAGCCGTTTAGCCGACTGGCAGATTTATCAACTGGGCATAAGGATAGAGAATGAATTAAAAACCGCAATCCACACTCATGACGGCAGCGCCGAGGAGTTCTTCCGCAGCTACACAACTCTGCTAAGGCAACGTTATGCGGAGAGCACAAAGAGCATCTCTACCCTACATGCATTATGTGACATTTTATCCGACCGACTTACTCTCTCCGCTCGCGCATTTGAGAGGTACGGCATCTACGCTCAAGATATTATCACTCAAGCAGAAAGCGACAATTACCAGCCCGAATTGCAAAATGATGACAGTCAGCCAAATAGTCAGCTGTTAGATGTAGAGAACTTCGGCGTTGACATGACCCTTCTTGCTGAGCAGGGCAAGATAGACCCTGTGCTTTGTCGTGACTCTGAGATTGAGCGTGTTATACAGATTCTCTCGCGTCGCAAGAAGAACAACCCCGTACTTATCGGCGAAGCGGGCGTGGGCAAAAGTGCCATCATTGAGGGTTTGGCTCTTAAGATTGTACAAGGAGAGGTGCCAGATGCGCTAATTAACAAGCGCCTGATTTCCTTAGATATTTCATCACTTATAGCCGGCACAAGGTATCGTGGCGAGTTTGAGGAGCGCATACAGCAGCTACTCTCAACGCTTATTACTACGGGCGACACAATACTATTTATAGACGAGATACACACCATCGTAGGTGCTGGAGCAACGCAGGGAGCATTAGATACAGCAAACATACTCAAGCCCGCCCTTGCGCGTGGAGAGCTAAAGGTTATAGGCGCCACAACGCCGTCGGAGTACCACCAGAGCATTGAGCGCGACTCTGCCCTTGAACGCAGATTTCAACCCTTGCAGATAGAGCCCACAACAGCAGAGCAGACAAAGCTGATACTCAAGCAGATAGTGCCCATTTATCAATTGCACCACAACGTAGTCTACACAGCTGAGGCATTAGAGGCGTGTGTGGAGCTTTCGGGCAGATATATCTCCGAGCGTCAATTTCCCGATAAGGCCATTGACCTATTAGATGAGGCAGGTGCACGTGTTCACCTTGCAGCCACAACCGTACGCACAAGGGCGTTAGCAGAGGCGATAACTACAGCCACAACTCAAAAGAGCAGCGCTATTAAAGATGGTCGCTACAACAAGGCTATAGAGGCGAGGATTGAGGAGATTGCGCTCCGACACCAAGCGCATAAGAGGAGTAACACTCCACCTGCAGTTGTTGATAGAGAGGATATTACCCGCACTGTGACAGCCATAACGGGCATACCAACCGAAAAAATTAGCGCAAGCGAGAGCCGTCATCTGCAGCAGCTTGAGAGCCTCCTATCTAAGCGCATCATTGGGCAAGCAGAGGCAGTAACAACCATCGCCTCAGCAATTCGTCGTGCGAGAACTGGCTTAAAAGATGAGAATCGTCCTTGCGGAGTATTTATGTTTGTCGGCGCTACAGGAGTAGGTAAAACTCTACTTGCCAAGGAGTTATCACAATGGTACAGCGGAAATAATAACGCCCTTATTCGCCTGGATATGTCTGAATACAGCCAACCCCACACCGTTTCAAGACTCTTCGGTGCCCCACCAGGATATGTCGGCTACGGTCAAGGTGGAGAACTAACAGAAGCTGTAAGGCGACGACCATACTCCGTAGTTCTCTTTGACGAGATTGAGAAGGCACATCCAACGCTATTCAACACCCTACTTCAGGTGCTAGACGAGGGCTATATTACAGATAGCGAGGGTCGCAAAGTAGACTTTAAGAGCACTATTATCATCATGACCTCGAATGTTGGCTCTGCGACAAATATTCGTCAAAGAGAGATAGGCTATATTACGAACTCTGCAGATAAAACGCCTATGACTGAGAGTTTTCATCGTGCCCTGGAGCGCCACTTTGCGCCTGAATTTCTCAACCGCATAGACGAGATTGTTCTATTTAATGAGCTATCAACAGCTGAGGCTCAACAGATAGTAAATTTGGAGCTCAATGCTATTATCTCCAGGCTCAAAAAGCTAGGATATAACCTGCACATAACGCCTCAGGCGCAAGAGTATATAGTCAAAAATGGCTTTGATAAAAAATATGGCGCTCGCTCTATTAAGCGCACAATTACACGACTTATAGAGCATCCAATAAGCCATATGATTGTAGACAATAGTATTAGTAAGCACCGGAATATAACCATTAGCTGCAAAGATAATCGTCTATCAATCAGTCAATAACAGACAAAAAGTACTAAGAGAATAGCAATATTCTCCTAGTACTTTTTATTGGGTTAGATTAGAAACTTTCTTAGTTCTTCTTAGGCTTTGGAGCAAGAATCATATTCATCTTCTTACCCTCAAGTGTTGGCATAACCTCTACCTTAGCAATCTCTTCAAGAGCTGTTGCGAAACGGAGGAGAAGAATCTCTCCCTGCTCCTTAAAGACGATGCTACGTCCACGGAAAAATACATAAGCCTTAACCTTTGCACCCTCCTTAATGAAGTTCTCGGCGTGGCGGAGCTTGAAATTAAAGTCGTGCTCATCGGTCTGCGGACCAAAACGAATCTCCTTAATAACGACCTTAGTCTGCTTAGCCTTAATCTCCTTCTGCTTCTTCTTTTGCTGATAGAGGAACTTCTGATAGTCAACGATACGACATACAGGAGGCTCGGCATTTGGAGAGATCTCCACAAGGTCAAGCTCCATCTCATCAGCCAGAGCGATAGCCTTGGCGATAGGAAGCACAAGATTTGGCTCAACATTGTCACCAACAACACGAACTGTTGGAGCCGTAATCTCATTATTTATGCGGTTTGGATTCTCCTTTACAGGACGACGACCGCGATTTTGATTTCCCTGCGCGTTATTCTGCGGGCGAGGGGTAAATGGTTTGAAACCAGCCATTAAAGTTGTTAAATGTGTTAATAAAAAATAAGTTATGGTAGCAGGGGCTGCACTGCAACAGCCCCATATATACTACGAAAGTTTACTGCAATTTGTTTGCCTCAATCTCCGCTGCAACAAGTCCGTGCATATAGTCACGGTACTGCTCAAGGGTCATTGAGCCCTTATCACCCTCGCCCTGTGCACGAACAGAGACGCTACGCTCCGCAGCCTCCTTCTCACCTACAATAAGCAGGTAAGGGATACGCTTGAGCTCGTTATCGCGAATCTTACGACCAATCTTCTCATTTCGGTCATCAATCTGTGCGCGAACATCGTGCTCGTTAAGATATGCAGCAACCTCCTCAGCATATGCGTTAAACTTCTCAGAGATTGGAAGTACTACGCATTGATCTGGTGCAAGCCAAAGTGGGAACTTACCTGCTGTATGCTCAAGAAGCACTGCCACAAAGCGCTCCATAGAGCCAAATGGCGCACGGTGAATCATAATTGGGCGGTGAAGTTTATCATCAGCACCCTTATATGTTAGGTCAAAACGCTCAGGAAGGTTATAGTCAACCTGGATAGTGCCGAGCTGCCAGCTTCTACCAAGTGCATCCTTAACCATAAAGTCGAGCTTTGGACCGTAGAATGCAGCCTCGCCAGTCTCAACTACTGTATTGAGACCCTTCTCCTGACAAGCCTGGATAATAGCATTCTCAGCCTTCTCCCAGTTCTCGTCACTTCCGATATACTTAGATGTATTCTCAGGGTCGCGGAGTGAAATCTGTGCTGTATACTTATCAAACTTCAGAGTGCGGAAGATATAGAGGACAATGTCGATAACCTTCTCAAACTCCTCAAGAAGCTGATCAGGGCGTACGAAGAGGTGTGCATCGTCCTGAGTAAATGAACGTA
>CAJGDC010000068.1 GCA_904502005.1 uncultured Alistipes sp. | reverse complement strand
TTTCGTTGAGATCGCTACCGGCGTTGAGGGTCTTATCCATGTTTCAGAGATGTCTTGGAGCCAGCACTTGCGTTCTGCTCAGGACTTTATGAAGGTTGGTGACCAGATCGAGGCTGTAGTTCTTACCCTCGACCGTGAGGAGCGCAAGATGTCACTCGGTATCAAGCAGCTCACAACTGATCCATGGGAGAATATCGAGACTAAGTACCCTGTAGGTACAAAGTGCACCGCTAAGGTTCGCAACTTCACTAACTTCGGTGTATTCGTTGAGATCGAGGAGGGTATCGATGGCCTTATCCACATCTCTGACCTCTCTTGGACAAAGAAGGTTAAGCATCCAAATGAGTTTACCTCTGTAGGTGCTGACATCGAGGTTGTAGTTCTTGAGATTGACAAGGAGAACCGTCGTCTTAGCCTTGGCCACAAGCAGCTTGAGGAGAACCCTTGGAACGCTATCGAGCAGCAGTACGCTGTAGATACAGTTCACACAGGTACAGTGCTTGAGGTTACTGACAAGGGCGCTATCGTTACACTTGCTGAGAATGTAGAGGGCTTCGCTCCTGCAAAGCAGCTTGTAAAGGAGGATGGCACAACTCTTAAGGCTGGTGAGACTGCAGAGTTCAAGGTTATTGACTTCTCTAAGGCAACAAAGCGCATCACCCTTTCACACAGCCGTCTTTTTGAGGAGGCTCGTCGTGAGGCTGTAGCAGCAGAGAAGGCAGAGCGTAAGGCAGCTGCTGAGGCAACAAAGTCTTCAGTAAAGAAGATCCAGCAGGCTGTAGAGCGCACTACTCTCGGCGATATCGCTGGTCTTGCAGAGCTTAAGGCTCAGCTGGAGAAGAAGTAATTTGCTACTTTACAATCCAATAAAGAGGGCGGCCCAACGGTCGCCCTCTGTTTTTTGCTGTACCCCCGCATATCGTGCAAGAGACAAAAAAATAGTCGCGACTAATGCCACGACTATTTCTGTTATAACTGCGTCCTACTCCTTCATACAACGCACCGGATTTCCGTATCCAGCATAGTTTCCGCCCTTGAGATAGATATTGCAACTAAGGGCAAAGCCAAAGATTGGGCACCATTCACGGCTGTAATAATGAGAATGCGCCCAACAGTTACCAGCTCTACCAACTTCTATTAATGAGCCATTACTGTTACGGTAACCAGCCATCGGGTACCAAGCAGTTGATTTATCATCTGCAAGAGCCCAGTAATGACCGATATTAGTATTGTCATATTGGGTTGTGGTGTATGCTCTCGCCCATATGCCATCTTCTCCACCTTTTGGTACAAGATAGCCTACAGGACAAGGGTCATAAAAGGTCTTTTCATCGCTATTCCAATCTATTTTGGTATCTTCAGAAAATACGCGCCACACATCAGTCGCTATATATGACATAGGATTCGCTTCTGCAAAATAAATCGTTTTAGATTCTGTAACTACATCCCAATCTCCAGTTGATGCCGCAAGGGTATTAGCTGAAATTGAACAACTACCCATAAACGGGTCTTTACGGCCCCACTGATAGAGCAAACCGAATGCTCCGATATCTCCTGGGGTAGCCGAAGTAGCACCGAGGTTGCGGTCCATAAGTATGCCGGCATTATTTGCATAGATATCGTCGTTCCAACCCTCCTCTGCGCTCCAAATATGCCAAGACCAGAGGATTACATCCTTTGAGTTACGCGCAGCAATAGAGGCATTACCATTCTTGAAAGTCTCTGGAGTAGAGAAGTATACATAGCCACTCTTATAGCCCACAGTTGCGACAATATCGCCCACATTTGGCATTACATCCGTTCCGAATGTTTCCCAAAGTACCTCAGCCTTCTTGACATTACCGACAGACAAATCGCTATTTCCCTGCACAGCCTTAAACTTATATTTGCCAGCCGCCTTTACAAGGTAGCAGTTTGCCGTTCCCTCGGCAGAGAGGTCAGTATAGAGTGATAGATCAATGCCATCCTCCTCGCCACCCTCAGAGCCAGAGTCACCCTCGCCAGAGCCGCCGATATTGTTCCAATCCTCAACCTCGCAACCGATATCAACCTTGATTGATGTTGTAGAGGTGTTGAGTACGGCTGTATAGGTGTACGATACCCCTGGCTTGAAGTTAAAGACATCCTCAAGGAGGTACGACACGCTCTTTGAGTTAATCTCGAGCAGCGGCACAGATGTCTCAAGCATCTGCGGCACAACAATAGCCTCATATACTACAGCATCTCCCTCGGCAAAGGTGCGAATACCGAGGTTGCGCATCTTGATAGAGTGACTGCCGCCATATGGGTCCCTTACAACAGAGCCATTTGCAAGCGACAGAAGAGCACCTGTAACTGTTGAGTGAAGATGCACCGTTGCATCAGCAGGCAGAGAGCCGACATACTCCTGGCCCGCCATAATCTTTACAACAAGGCGGCTCATAGAGTGCTGCATCTGCAAAGTGACTGCGCTGTCAGCCTGCGCAACACCTTCAGCCTTTGCCCAGAGCAGGTCTGAAGCCTCGTATGCCCCCTCAACGCTCTGATCAGTAGCGACAGTAAATGGTTGCTTGTCTACATCCTCAATCTCCATATATGGATAATAGGCATATACATCTGACTTATATGCGCCCCAATATATTGCTCGCTCTGTAGTCCAGAGTGCGCCATCGTACGCCATAGCCTCGTTATTTGCACGGTTACCAGAGATCTGAAGTAACGCAGGTGTATTGTAACCTACATAGTCGGTTACATACAGTCCAACTTTATCTCCAGTCTCAAACGCCCCATTGGCCACACGGGTGGTTGTAATATCAAACGCCATCTGGGCAGAAGGTGCGACCTCCATTTTTGTCTCGCCCTGCTGACAAGACACCAAACCGAGTGTCAGCAGAACCAACAACATACTATACATATAATGTGTTCTCATAGCTTAAAACTTATCCTTGTTAAACTTTGGCTTCTCACCCATAAACTTAGGCTCACGATGGTCGCGCTGTACAGATGCCTTAACAACTGCATCTTCCCACACGCGGGTGCCAAATGTAGTGGCTGTTTGTGGTAGCGACTCGTGGTCTTTTGCCTTGAATGCCTCGTAAGAGTACTCCTTGCCCGCATACTTCATAATACGCTTAATAATCGCCTCACGCGAGATTGCGTTGTAATATGCAATATTGTTGTTCATACAGCTTGTAGCCTCTGAGCGGTATACTCCACGAGTGTGCATATATGCTCCTTCGTAGATATCGACAACATTTGAGTATTGAGGGTCATAAATCATATGAGCCCACGGCACTCTGTGAATATCTCCCGTGAGCGAGATATTGGAGTAAAAGCCGCAATACTTCATCTCGTTGATTTCCTTCGAGTGATTGCAACAAGGGCAAGTACAATCTTGAATAAAAGCATTGTGATATATACACTCATCCGCGAGCTTGCCAAAGCCGTGACCGCCCGCCTCGTGGTGTATAAGACCACGGAAGTCGTATGGTGCAGGATCTGTACTCATAGGTACAAGTGCCACTGCCGAGCCATCGCCCCACAAACCAATTGCGCTACCATACTCATTGCTATTCTCAATAAGAATAATAAGCGTTGTAGCCACATTATCATTGATAGGGGCAACACACGCACCTGCAAATACTGTATTGAAGTTTGGTTCTATTTCTGTATTGAGGCTATACTGCGAGCCAAAGCGCGCCTCTCGGATAGTATTAACCGTTCCAATACCGCTATCGGCAGACATACCCACTACGGCATAGACATTGAAGTAGTCCTTGTAGGTCAAGTATGGCTCTATATCAAAGAAGTAGGTGTATGCATCCTGCATAGCCTTCAGATACTTACCATCTGCAATATCCTTTGCATCAAAGCAGTCACCCATAATCACGATATTCACGCCATTGCCTACACCCTTTGTCTGGAGCGTGATTAGGTCGCCATCGCCATACCGATAGTCATACTGCTCTACAGTAGTGCGTACGCGACAATCCTTATCATCAAGTAGGAATACAACCTCGCCACCACGACCTGCGTAGGTGGCCTCGGATATAACACCGTTCGGTTGAACGGTTTCTGCTTTAAAGGTACCTGTTTCGCCCGCTGCCATCTCGTTTATGGTAATTGTGACATCTGTCTTGCCGATGCCCGAAGATGGGGTGACAGTCACCCACTCTGGAGCAGACTCTACGCTCCACGCCTCACCCGCAGGGGCACGCAAAACAAGTGTTTTTGAGTGGCTGTCATTCAACACGCGCATAAGGTTGCGCGAGATGCTAAAATCGCGGTAGGCAGAGATACGCTTAAACTCATCCCAACCCGTTGCAAACTGATACTTTCTAATTGACTCCTCTGGCACTTCAAGGGTAAAGTTATCTTTTGCAACTCCTTCGAACGCATCAGAGTCAATGATTGGTGGATTCTTCGCCTTGCTTACAATAGATGACATATAGTAACACTCTGCAAATGCTTCCGACTCAATAACCTCAACATTTTTATGGAACACGACTCCCTCTAAATTCTTACAATCATAGAACAACTTCGAAGGAATAACAACAATATTCTCAGGAATCTCAACAATGCCGCTCAATCGCTGACAATGAGAGAATGCCTCTCTTTCAAGCACGATAAGTTCTTTAGGGAGGATAAGATTTCCACTGAAATTTGTTCTATAGAATGCATCGTGACCAATAGAAGTAACAGTTGAAGGAATATTAAGTTCTCCCTTAAACTGCGCACTGCTAAATGCACTATAGCCAATGTCTGTCAAACCCATAGGGAGGGTAAGGTTGCCCGTAAAACCGCAACTAGCAAACGCCTGAGGTGATATGGTATGTATACTACTCGGAATTGTTAACGAACCAGTTAAATCATAGCAATCTTTAAATGCAGCATAGCCGATATATTCCAATCCCTCTGGTAACACAAGATTTCCTCTAATAGCAGAACTAAAAAATGCGCATTCTCCAATTCTCTTTAATGATTGTGGAAGTACAAGCTCACACATTAATGAGTTACAATCTTCAAATGCATAATCTCTAATCTCCTCCAGAGTAGAAGGGAACTGTATATTGGTAATTTTTGTACCGCTGAAACCTTCAACATATTTTAATCCCTCTGGCAACTGAACTGTACCAGTGAGTGAGGTGTTGTAAAATGCATTATCCTCTATATGCTCCAACTTCTCTGGCAGTACACACTTAATCAGAGTCTTCTTATACTCAAATGCACCAAATGGGATTTTATAAACGCCCCCAATCTTACTCTCTACCTCACGAAGGTTAAGGCGCATAAGCGATGTCATCTTGTCACGCATAAAGAGGTAATCCTCATAGCCAAGATAGCCTGTAATCTTGAGGTTTTTAACTGCCGTAACATCCATCTCAAGGCGGTCAACCATAGTTCGCTCCAAGCGGCCAGCCCCGGGGTTGTGGACAACGACATACTCCCTTGCGTCGTCCTGATGAGCGACATTATCTGCCTCCCAAGCCGTAATGCTCACGCCGACAATCTCCACCTCGTACTCGCCCGCAGCTGCGCTCTTCTTAACGCTGAGGTCAAAGGTGGTAATCTTGCCTGGCAGATACTCCGTATTCTCGCTTCTTACATACTGGCGAGGAAGTCCGTCAATAGTCACAACAAGCACATTCTCGCCCGCCTCAACTGTCTGCGGAACAACAATAGCGCGATAGTCGTCGCCATCCTTAACTGGCATAATACCATCAAGCGGCATATCGCCCGTAGGGGTAACAACGCCCGTAGATAGGTTAATAGTAGCCTTGCGGATAGTGCTTGTGATGAGTACCTCCTTCTTCACAGCGGCAAACTCAGCCTCGCTTTCCCAGCCCTCTCCCTGCACAAAGCGCACGCGAGCAGCTGCCATCTTATGCTGGAAAAGAAGGTTAATCTTTGACTCTGTAGGGGTAATTTTCTCCCTTTTAGCCCACAAGAAGTCTGAAGCCTCGTAGGCCGCCATCTGACCGTGCTCGGCAGGGGTGGTCTGATCCTTTGCAACCTCAAAAGGATAATCCTCAATAGCCGTAGGCGTAGAGTAAGGGTAGTAACCATAGAAGTCTACCTTCGTGTCGTTATCCTTATAGAAGATGTCGTACTCCGATGTCCAAGTACCATCCTCTCCAAGGGTAAACTTCACATTGTCTGCCTGATTCTGCTCAACAAGCAGAGTACCCGGCTGTTCGCCGTCGTAATTTACAAGGTAGATGCCCACAGCATCGCCCGCGCAGAAACCACTGTCATCAACACGGGTAGCGTCGTGCTGGTCAATGTTGCCCGCAATCTGCACTTTGTGGTTTACCTCTGGCGTGGGAACTGTATCCCAATCCACATTGTCAGTGCTACAGCCCACAAATAAGGGCAGTAACACCATCACAAAGATGTTTAGTAGCTTTTTCATAATAATATTAGTTTTGTTTATATCGTTCCGTTTACAGACTCTCCGTTATCCCAATTATCCACATCAAAGCCTCCTTGTCCTGGAGTTAGTATTGAATTAGCGAAACCACACTCAATATTGATGTTACAACAAGCTAACATTGGTGGTTGATATCTTCTCTTACTTAATTGATGATATTTCATAAACTACATATTTTATTATTAATTCACTACAAAATACAAAAGGAAGCTCCGACCAAATAGCCGAAAGCCTCCTTATTGCATATAATTAGCTAAAGAGTACTCTACAAAATACCCCCCCCCGATTGCTAACACACTGATAATTAATACTTTACAATTAATCATTAACTTCATATATACCTTTACATATACAAACATTACAAAGTTAGTAATTATTCGCTTATTTTCCCATTAAAATAAGACATTTTTCGTCAGCTAACAGGGCTGAAATCTGTAAAAGGCTAATCTTGAGGTGGTTTTGAGTTCAGCGTTCTTTATGTAGCGGCTCTTGACGGCGTGGTTTATGTAGTACTTTCCATCCCTGATATCCACAATTATTGCCGCGTGGTATGCCCTATCTGTCTTGGAGTGATGTTGTATAACCATATCGCCCACTTGTGGCGTATCTACCTTCTGAAACTTCCACCTCGCAGGATTCTTTATAAAATCCTCGCAGTTGGAGCAGGTGTCGTACTTGTTGTAGAAGGCTGTTGCGGTGTTGATGCAGGGTTTAAATTCCTTGCCCGAGAAGGTCATATAGATTCGCCCTACCAATGAGGCGTTTCGGGCAAACAAGAAATTCATATTTGGCGCAGTTGCATCCTTTGCAAGTTGCAGATAATTATCGTTGTAAGCAAAGTTGCGACAATAGATATA
>CAJGDC010000067.1 GCA_904502005.1 uncultured Alistipes sp. | reverse complement strand
GTACAAGGCTGCTGTTAAGCTTCACCGCGAGGTTAAGGCTGAGGTGGCGCTTACTGTTGTAGCTGAGTAATTTTATCGTGAAAATGCGGATATCTACTTCCGCTAACACAAATAAACAATAAAGGGCAGTACGACAAGTACAGCCCTTTATTGTTTTTTGTGCCGAGCGTTGTACCTACCGCATTTTGACGATAAAATTCGGCAAGGAAGTCGTTACGCTTGTATGCAAAATCCTCACATACGCTTAGTATGCTGCGGTTTTGCATACTTCGCAAGCCTAAAAATAGCCTACTCTGAGTTGCATTTCGTATAAATAATTGAGCGCGTGCGTTGTACCTACCGCATTTTGACGATAAAATTCGTGCAATATGGTGGTGGAGAAGGCGGTTTAGGCCCTTAAAATATATTACTTTTTTGCCCTTATGTTTTATCGGTTTTGGGGTTCGTGGTGAAAAATGTGGCGTTCGTTGAAAATTTGTAAAATATTTTATAAAATCATAAAAAATCCCATTTAAAAGTCTTACCTTTGTCCCGATTTTCGGCAATCGGGCAAACGTAGCCGAGCCGTAAGTTATTGATTGAATAATATTTACTAAATGTATATAAAGATGACAAAGAAGATTTATCAGCAGCCAACTATTGAGGTTGAGATTTTGGCTGTAGAGCAGGGCTTCTCGCTCAGCTCAGGTTTTGAGGTGCCAGATGGCGAGAACAATGGCGATGAAGATTGGGTGTAACGATTAAATTGTAGACAGATGAAAAAGATTTTTGTATCAATTATAGCACTTGCAGCCTTGGTAGGCTGTAATACCTCAATGGTTGAGGATGTAGCAACAACCCTTTCTGCTCCTATGGAGGTTAGCCTTGATGGCGATACCCGTGTGTTTGACAACGACCTTAAGTGGAACTGGCAGAGCGATGATACTATCGCAGCTCTTCAGCTTGCGGGCGATATGACCGTTAACACCTTGACTCTTAAGGAGAACGGCAAGTTTGGTACTGACGAGTTTAAGTATGCTACTTCAGACCCGTCAATGTTTATGTTCGTATATCCTGCAGAGGCTTTTGATACCACAACCTTCTCATACAAGTTTGTGCAGACAGGTATTTGGACTCCAACCCTTACAGGCGTTGTAGCAGATGCTACTATCGGCAGCTTTAGCACAGTAGAGTTGACACACCAGTCAGCAGCATTTGAGATTCGTGTATGGGAGGCAGGTCGTGAGACTCGTAAGAGCATCAAGGCTGCAACTATCACATCTACAGTAGACTTTCTTAACGGCTATGGCACAACAGCTGCCGTTTCTGGTCTTGATAGCGACACTGTAGTGTTCAACCTCGCAGCCGGTGACTATGATTTTGAGCTTACCCTCACCGATGCTAACGATGCAGTTTACACTGTAGCTGTTCCTACAAAGAACTTCAAGGCTGGTAAGCGTACCATCCTTAATGTTGAGTGGAAGGCGGAGCCAGCTAAGGATGCAACCGTTTCATTCCTTGCATACTCATCTTACAACGAGAGCGATGGCGATGTTATCAAGAACGACGCCTTGAGCGGAAATACTATCTATGTTAAGGATGTTGTTGTAGCAGATGCTGAGGCTGCTGATGTAGCATCAGTTAAGTTGTTGCTCAATGGCTCTGAGCGTGCCGATATTACAAGCGGTAGCACAACTGTATCTGGTTTGGGTTATGGTGCTTACAATGTGTCAGCAAAGCTTACCCTTAAGAATGGTTATACTTATACAACTCCTGAGTCTGTTGTTTATGTTACCGGTATCCCTTATCACGCAGACTGGAGAAGCAACGACTATCCAGATTGGAAATATAGTAGCTGTTCTGACAAAGGTGCGTATGTGAGAATTGATTGTGCAACTGGCTTTAGGGGTGGTTACCTTGTTGGAGGTGTAATTTCTCCAGAGTTTGGTATCCCTGCAGAGGGCTTGAATGTATACACTTCTGTAGCTGCATCTACAAGATCTACAGATGTGAGTGAGAGTGATAGATGTTATATTAAGGCGGGTAATAGAAGTGCATCTCACGGGATGTCTGGCGATTTCGTATATATCTATTACTCTGACCAAGATAGCACATTCCCTAATACTGCTCTTACTATGCTTGATAAGCAGATTAATCTTACATCTCAAAACCGCTGTTTGGTGTATTCAGGTGAGACATATAGGATTCCTGTGGTTGGCACAAATCTTCATACGTATTTTTACCAGATTAAGATTACCTACAATCAGCAATAGCTAATGGCCAATAGCCAATGTAAACAATAGGCTCTCAGTAGAGAGTCTATTGTTGTATATGCGAGAACCTTTTTCGTTTTAAAAAAGTGGGCGTTGGTTGAAAAATCGTTTTTTTGAGAGTTGCAGTTTTTAGAAAAGTTATGAATTTTATTAAGTATACTATAGCCTTTGTGTTTGCTCTGCTTGCGGTGGGATGTACAAAGGAGGATATCCAGATTGTAGAGGAGCCTACTGCAGAGATGGTATCTTTTCCAGTCGTGGTAGACCTGTCTGATGAGCAGAGTCGTCTGTTTAATGAAGAGTTAGAGTGGAGTTGGCAGGCGGACGATATTATTTATGGTTCGCAGATAAATAGACTGCTAAAGTATGTCAATCCGTTGACGCGAAATGAGCAGGGTAGGTTCTCAAATGCGGAGTTCTATGCTCTGTCAAGCAGTGCGGCTTACTACCTTTTTGCATATCCAATGTTGGAGTCAAAAATCTCTGGATGGTCTACTGTATACGAGGCGACGGCAGTCCAGAATGGACATTGGACACCGGTGTTGGCGGGCCTTACATCAGAGAAGATATCTGTTGAGAGTCTTAAAAGTGGCGACTATGATAGGGTGGCTTTGCAGCATCTATCAGCAGCCTTTGAGATTCGCGTATGGGAAGTTGGAGGAAAAGAGAGTGGCCAGAGGATGAAGGTTACAAAGGCTACGATAGAGTCTGACTCTCCATTTTTGGGCGTGTGGCGACTATCGGAGAGTGGTGGTAGGCTCTCTGCTTCTCAGAGTCTCTCGGGTAGCAGTGCCACAGTAGAGGTTGATAGCGACACGGTTGTCTTTAATATTGCTCAGGGTACATTTGCCTTTCGTCTAACACTTGAGGCGGAGAATGGTGAGGCAATAATTGTTCCTGTGGAGCTTAACTTTGAGGCGGGCAAGAGAACTATTCTTAATGTTGAGTGGAAGAGAAATGTCTATCTTGATAGCGCGACATCGTGGTATGAGGATTATAAAACAGATACAAATACAACTCTTGAGGGTGGGTATATCTATCTGAACAACCTTACTTGGGATAGCGGAACGCCGACGGTCTATGTTGATGGTGTGGCGGCAGATGTTGTTGATGATAGGATTGCCGTATCCTCTGGCTGGCACGAGGTATATGCAGCGATAGACAACTGTAGAACAAAGATTCACAGGATATTTGTCTGCCAGAAGCCGACGATTAGTGAGGGTGCGCTGTTCCATACATCATATAACAATGCTAAGGGGGAGATTCTTAAGAGCAATGACTATCGTGGCGATGCAATATATCTCTCGGGGCTTTTGCTCAGTGATCCTGTTGCAGAACCTTTGGCTTCAGTAGTTGTTACCTATTGGGAAGATCGTCTGCTTGGCTCTCTTAATAAAAAGAGTGGTCAGGCTAAGTTCTCGGATGGATATATAACTTTATCCTCGTATGGTAAGTACAAGGCAGAGGCTGTTGTAAAGCTCGATAACGGATATAGTTGCGGAAAGGTTGAGGCAGCTTCGGTAATTGTCACCGGAATACCATCTGTGGCAGACTTTACGGCAGATGATTATCAAAATTGGAACTGGTTCTCTCCAGCTTCGCTGCTTGGTCAACCTACAGTAAGCGTGGGTGAGGTAGATCTGTTGCTCACCAAGTTTAACTGCCTGATTTTAGAGCCGCAGCTTGATAATCCGCTGCTTGTAAATGAGGAGCATAGTGTGGTTATCACCTCGCCAACATTCTATGTGCCTAAGTCGACAGATATCCGTGTAGGTATTGTGGCTCAGGCGGCAAATACAGATGCAGAGATACCGTTCTCAGATGATATAACGATTGAAGATAAGGCTATCTACCGTAATACCTATATTGAGGTGCCTTCAGCAATATCGTTTGACAATCTTGTCGGGTCGTTTATCCCTCAGAAGGGTGAGACTTTTATTGAAGGTGACTTGGTGCTTATACCAACAAAGGGCGCCGATATAAAGTACTACGAGGCTCCTTTTACGCTGACAACGACAAAGCGTCGTGTGCTACTTTCGCGCTTCTTTAAGTATCACAAACAGTATATCAATAAGATTTGTATTGAGTACGCGGATCAAGAGTAGGTGCTAAGTAGTAGCAAAAAATAGATTCTTTGGTGAGAATCTATTTTTTTTGTTTGCGGGAGTGGTAGTCAAATTACAATATTTTCACTATCTTTGCGTTGCATATTGTGTAGATAATATAGTCGACTGATATGAAGAGTTTTTTTAGCTTTGTTTGGGATCTTGTTAAGCGTAATCCTTTCATTACGCTCTTGATAGTTATGTTTTTAATTGCAGCACCACAGCTGTTGGGTATCTTTGCACTACTGCTTTTTATTCCGCTGACAATAATTGTTGTCTGCGCGCTTGTTATTGCGTGGCGTGTGCACAAGTTGCGTAAGAGTATGGAGGATCAGCTGCGTAATAATCAACGCCATACTTCAGGTAGCGGATATCGTACATCGAGCAGCTCTGAGGCAGAGGGTAAGGTTACGGTGCATATTCCTCATCAGGAAACGCGTATAAATGACGAGGTGGGTGAGTATGTAGATTTTAAGGAGGAGAAGTAAAAGTATGAAATTTTTTGAAACCTTTGGACGCTACATCATTCTTATGGGCAAGGTCTTTTCTCGCCCTGAGAAGTGGAGCATATACTATCGCCGAACTATCGCCGAGCTTGATCAGTTGGGTATCGGTTCTATAGCTCTGACGGCTATTATCTCGGTATTTATCGGCGCGGTGATTACAATTCAGATGGCAATCACCCTTGATACACCATTTATACCGCAGATGATGATCGGTTTTGCCACTAAGGAGACTATGATTCTCGAGTTCTCATCTACGGTTATCGCAATTATCCTGGCGGGTAAGGTGGGTAGTAATATAGCCTCGGAAATTGGTACTATGCGAATCACCGAACAGATTGATGCTCTGGAGATTATGGGTGTCAACTCTGCGGCATATCTCATTCTTCCAAAGATTGTTGCAACAATGATTTTCTTCCCGTTACTCTCGGCATTTAGTATGATTGTCGGCATCAGCGGTGGATATCTTGTCGCGTGTATGGGTATGATGCTGCCGAGCGAGTTTGTCGACGGATTGCTCTACTGCTTTGATAGCTGGGAGATTACCTACTCGCTTATTAAGATGACCGTCTTTGCCTTCCTTATAACCTCAATCTCGGGCTTCTATGGCTACTATGCTAAGGGTAACTCGCTTGAGGTGGGTCGCGCATCGACTACAGCCGTTGTGGTCAGCTCTATTATGATTATGATTTTCAACCTTATCCTAACCCAGTTGCTCCGATGATAAAATGTGAAAATATATGCAAGTCGTTCGAGGGACGCACTGTGCTAAACGATATATCTGTCACCTTTGAGACAGGAAAGACAAACCTTATCATCGGCCGTAGTGGCTCGGGTAAAACGGTGCTGCTCAAGACCCTTGTGGGTCTGCACGAGCCTGATTCGGGACGCATTCTCTTTGACGATGTCTGCTATACTGACCTTAAGTTTAAGCAGCGTAAGGCTATCCGTAAAGATATAGGTATGATTTTTCAGGGAGGAGCCCTTATAGACTCATCTACAGTTTTCGAGAATGTCAAGCTGCCTCTGGATCTATTTACCGACCAGAGTGAGGCTGAGAAGCGTGAGCGCGTAGAGTTCTGTCTTGAGCGCGTAGAGCTATCGCACGCCCCACACCTCTATCCATCAGAGCTTTCGGGTGGTATGATTAAGCGTGCTGCTATCGCCCGCGCTATTGTGCTCAATCCACGCTACCTATTCTGTGATGAGCCAAACTCGGGCCTCGACCCGCAGACCTCGGTGGTCATTGATAACCTTATCCAGAGCATCACTCGCGAGTATAATATCACCACCATTATCAATACCCACGATATGAACTCCGTTATGGAGATTGGTGAGAAAATCGTCTATATCCACACCGGTCAGAAGTGGTGGGAAGGCTCTAAAGACGACATCCTCGACTCTGATAATCTGGAACTGAATGACTTCGTATTTGCTTCGGCAATGGCGAAGAGGGCAAAAAATCGATTTTAATTTGTTGTGATAGCGGCGCATTTGCGGCATATCCCTTAAATCCCAGCAATGGCTGTACGCTTAGTACTATCCATCGCTGGGATTTTTCACGATATACCGCAACTACACCACTCTGACAACAAATTGAGTGGAGTCTTGATCCCCCATCGTCGGATTTTTTTACCGAGCGTCGCATCTAACCCCTTTTGACAACAAATTGGGTGTGAATGATGGTCTCTAAAAATTGCGAAAAGCAGAAAAATTTCATATATTTGTAGTAAAATGCAGTACTATGAAGAAATTTTTTGCACTCTGTCTGACAATATTTTCATTTATAACCTCTTATGCTCAGGAGGAGCACTCGATAATCATTGACCAATCCTCTTTTAGGGCGGTGCAGTCCGATGAGTTGACGGGGGTAAATACCGACCCTATAGCCAAAGATTCGTCGCGCAATCCGTGTGCTCGTGTGAAGATTCGTTTTGCCAATATGAGCCGTGCAGAGGTTGATGCGTTGGCGGTTAAGTTCCGCTCAAATACAGACCTTGCTCGTCAGTATGTGGCTGAGTACTTTGACAATGTGCTTATCCTTGAGATGACGGCAAAAGCCAACACCCGATTCTATGTCCAGAGCCCCGACTTGGGACAGAGTAACGAGGTGATGCTCAACCTTGAGGCTGATTGTGAGTACGAGCTGGAAGCGCGTCTAAATCAGATGTTTAGCATCATCGTAAATAGTAATGTCGAGGGTGCGGAGGTCTATATTGACGGCAGACCGAAGGGTCGCACGGGGGCAAACAGCAGCCTGACCATCTCGGAGGTGGCCATTGGCGGTCATACGCTCAAAATTTCGTATGGCGGTATGTCTGTCGAGCAGGCAATAGATGTCAATAAAAACTCAATCTCGTTCCGCCAGAATATAAATACCGCAGCCTCACAACCTCAGTATGTGGTCTTTGCTGTAGAACCTGCTACGGCTGTGGTAATTATTGATAATGAGCACTATACGCTCCAGGATGGAGTAATGCAGGTGGTACTCGAAAATGGTTCGTACAACTACACCGTAACGGCTGCGGGCTACCATTCTCAGAGCGGAACATTTGCTGTTGCAGGTCAGAAGG
>CAJGDC010000066.1 GCA_904502005.1 uncultured Alistipes sp. | reverse complement strand
TCTTTAGCCCTGCAATGATTAACGGAATAATCAAGAAGTTGCAGAGCTACAACGACCAAACTCTCAGAGAGGATATCAATAACGATACTGAGAAGATGCTCAGCCTTGTTCGCCAGTACTTCCACTGCGGATAGTTGCTAGTAACACTCAAAAAATAATAAGGGCTGCCGTTGTCTACGGTAGCCCTATTTTTAGATAGTCCTCCCCTATCGCTCCATCATCTTAAAACGGGCAGCGGAGTTAAGGAAATGGGCTGTAATCCAAAAGACGGTCCAACGCTCTGCATATCCACCGCGGAGTTTATGGACATTGCTCATATCACCTCGCTGAGCAAAGTTTGTCTGCTGAATCTGCTCACCCTGAGAACCGTATGGGTCAGTCAGTTGTGCACAACTGCGGAACATCACCTCTGCAAGGCGACACAAACGGTTATCTTTAAGCAGTTTACCCATCTTATATACCTCAGGTGCAAAGAGCACTCCATAGACATCTATATGCTGATTTTGCGCCGAGACCACACTCCAACCGGTTGTCTTAAAGTTAAAATCTGCAAGACGACCAGCCGGCAGGGGAATATCCCACACAACAACATAGCTCAGGCAGACATCCATAGCATGCTTTGCCCACTCAAGATATTTCGGCTCCTTTGTTCGCTCATACAACTCCAAAAAGCCCTGAAAGGCTGCCCACGAGCCCTCTTTGTCTTCACAAGTAGCATCCAAAGTTCCTCCCCAATAACAGCCATTCATCTCAAGGTGGCGCTCGGCAAAGAGCTCTGCTGCCTTACGCGCTGCAACAAGATAGCGTTTTTCGCGAAAGAGTTTAGAACTTATTGCGAGAGGTGCAATATAGAAACCCTCCGCAGTTGATTTAGGATTCCACTCATCGCTCAAGATGCGATTACAAACCGCATCGCAAGCCCTCTTAAGAAACGCCTCCCACTTTGCCGTATCATAGTGGCGATTTTTGCGAGCGAGAGTTATCGCTTGGGCAAAGTTATACATAGCCTGTCCGCACGACACAGGGTCGCCACCGTGGAACTTCTCACCATTATATCCGACAACAAAAATCCCCTTTTCATCATCTACGGCAAAGGTTGACAGATAGTCAAGCGAGCGCTGCACCATGCCCTCTATATCACCATCGTTCAAGGTCTTAGATAGCGCCTGCAATGAGAAGCCCGGAGAGTCTGCCTGACCACACCAACCCATAACAATATCCTTGCGAACAGCGGTGTCGTACATATTAAATCCCACCGCCGTAGAGTCAAACTCTATCCAACGGCGCTTTGCAAACTCATATTTCGAGCACACAATCTGCTCAAAAGTCGGGAATCGCTCTGCGTCGTAGGGTCTATGAAGGTCAAGCGAGGTGTATATTGGTCGCTGAAAACCGCTACCCGCTCGAGAGATTGGGTAAACTTCAACAAAGAACTGCTTTTCAATAATCTGCTGTGGTTCAAGGGTTATGTAGGTATCAGTGTATGGCATAGGACGCCTCTGCAGAGCCTTTGCCACACCATGCTGACCATTATATCCAATTGCTCCCGAGTAGAGTACAATCTGGCTATGATTTTCAAAAGCCTCAACACCCAACGACCACCACTGGTCCGAAAGCACCGCCCCACGAACAGGGCTTGGTGTTGTATGCAGCGCAGCAGCATACCCATCCGAGCCATTCTCAAGCATCGCAAATGGCATAGGATAGCGATGCTCCTCAAAAATTGCGAACTCGCCCGCAGTGCCGTTATATACGGGGATGATATTTGAGTTTACCTTTGCGCCATTCTTATTTCCGTAATACAAAATACCTGGTAGACATGGCATAAGTTCCTGACCCTCAACATTAAGACGCACAGAGAGAGTCACCTTCTCAAGTGGCTCACTACCCTGCCACTCAAATCGTCTGCGACACTCAATTAGTCCACCCTCAACCTCGCGGTAACTGTCGCGCAAAACAAGCGTACCCTTTTCAAGAGCTATCTTTCCATGAACAACACTCCACTCTCCAACTCGCTCTACACGCTCTGGCGAGGCATGATGCCAGTCACCCATCCACCCGTCAGACCAATCTGTTGCCACAGACCAAAGTCCCTCTGTAGGAGCAGTAACGACCTTCTGTCCATCCACAGAGAGGCTGAATGGGTTGTATTCTATATGCGTTTTAGCTGTTGCACATAGTGTTACAACAGCTAAAACAATGGTTAAAACTCTTCTCATTACTCAATAAACAGCTTTCCGTCAGTAGGCTTAAGAATATCTGTTACCTTACGCACTACGGTCGTTGTTGGGATAAAAATCTCCTTATAGTCCTTCAAATCGGCACTACTAAAGCCCAGTGACAGACGGTAGTCACCAGCAGGAAGTACCCATGCAGACTTTGCCTCATCAAAGATTGCCAAGTCGTCAGTTGTAATCGCAATCTCTACCTTACAACTCTCACCTGCCGCAAGTAGTGGGGTCTTAGAGTATCCACGAAGCTCAACAAGTGGGCGCTCATGGTCTGGGAACAGAGCCGTAGAGTAGAGCTGAACAACCTGCTTAGCAGCACATTTACCGGTATTTGTCACACGACAAGTCAATGTCAGATTGTCACCTTTTTTATTGAGTTTCATATCCGAAAGCTCAAAGTCTGTATATGTAAGTCCATGACCAAATGGATAAGCCGCCTCAACGCCACGAGTAGCATAGTGACGGTAGCCGATAAAGATATCCTCCGTATAGTTTGTATAGTCCACATTTGGCTGGTCGTAGTACTTATTAACATAGCTAAAGTTCTCAAAAGACTGGTTCAGACCACTCTCAGGAACATCTACAGGGAAGTTTTGCGACGGCACATCTGCATAGCTCATAGGGAAGCTCATTGGCAAGTGACCCGATGGCGACACCTTACCAAGAAGCACATCGGCAACAGAGTTTCCACCCTCCTGACCAGGCATCCAGCAGACAAGAATTGCATCCACCTTATCTCGCCATGAAGCCACCTCAACTGGTCCGCAGACATTAAGGACAACCACAACGCTCTTACCTGCAGCGCGGAACTCTCGGCTAACCTCATTGAGAAGAGCTGTCTCGTCAATGCGAAGCTTAAAGTCGCGATTTACATGGCGCTCAAAACCCTCTGCAGAGTTGCGAGAGAAGGTAATCACCGCCACATCCGCACGCTCGGCGCTACCCGCAACAAGCTGACGAGGATCCTTAATCTCATTTGGGCGAAGAGTGTAGTGAGTCCAACGACGATGCTCATCAAGCGGAGCAATACGCTTGCGCTCACGCTCCATATGCTGCATATAGTAGTCATCAAGCTTCTTGTCAAGCACAATGCCATTTGAGGTCATACCCTCGTGCATATCAACAACATAAGCCTTATTCACATCGCCCGAGCCACGACCACCAGCGATAAAGTCGTAACTACCAACACCAAAGAGAGCAACCTTCTGATTATCAACCATTGGCAGCGCCTGCTTATCGTTCTTTAGCAGCACAAAGCCCTCACTTGCCACCTCACGAGTAACAGCGGCATGAGCCTTAAGGTCTGGCTTGTTGCTAAACTTGTAACCCTTGAATTTCGGAGTTTTAACAATAAGTTTAAGCACTCGTGCCACACACTTATCCAAATCAGCCTCGCTAAGGGTTCCATCCTTTACAGCAGAGACGATTCTATCATAGTGCTTCTGTGCTCCTGGCTGAATCATATCATTACCGGCAGCCATCTGCGCAGCGGCATCCAGACCACCCTCCCAGTCGGTCATAATCATACCCTGGAAACCAAACTCGCCACGAAGAACATCCTCAAGCAGACCCTTATCCTCAGAGGTGTAACGACCATTTAGATAGTTGTACGAGGTCATAACGGTCCAAGGCTGAGCATCACGAACAGCAATCTCAAAGTTACGCAAGTATATCTCTCGCAGTGCACGCTGTGACACTCGCGAGTCGTTTGCAAGACGGTTAATTTCCTGATTATTAGCACAGAAGTGCTTGATTGATGTACCTACATCATTACTCTCTACACCATTGATAATCGCAGCAGCAGTCTTTCCCGCCAAGAGTGGGTCCTCAGAGAAGTACTCAAAGTTACGACCACAGAGAGGATTACGCATAATGTTGACACCAGGAGCAAGGAGAATATCTACACCATACTCCTTAACCTCCTCGCCTATAGACTTACCAACCTTGTAGATAATATCATCATTCCAAGTAGCTGCAAGGTGCGTTCCTACAGGAAAACCTGTACAATAGTAAGTATTAGGGTCATTTTTTCTCTTTGGGCTGATACGCAGACCCGCAGGGCCATCTGCCAGAACAATTGACGGAATACCAAGTCGCGGTATAGGATATGTAATACCCGCTGCACCTGGGACAATCTTCTGAGTATCACCCACTTCACCACCAACAGATATCTTCTTCATATCCGCGCCAACAACAAGATGAGCCTTCTCCTCAAGGGTCATCGCTGCCACAATCTTATCAATATTATCCTCACGGAGCTTGAGCTCCTGAGCACTAACTGCACCACAAAGGAGTGCAAATGCTGTAATAAATATAGGTAAACGCTTCATAGTTTGGTATTTTTTACAAATATAGTAATTTTTTGCCGAAAAAATTTGGAAACAAAAATTTTCTCGCTACCTTTGCAGTGTATTAATGCACTAATACACTAAACAAACACAATTAAAACCTTAAAATTATGATTCAGGTTAATGAGCTAACTTTTTCTTACTCGCAGAGGGGCAATCTGTTCGACAAGCTGTCGCTACGTTTGCCGGCGGGAGAGATTATTGGTCTGCTGGGTCGTAACGGTGTGGGCAAGAGTACGCTTATCAAGCTACTCTCATCGTTACTGACTCCACAGCAGGGGGTAATCTATTTTAAGGGCAGGGCTATAACTCGCAGTGCAGAGTTATACAGCCGCCTAATGGTTGTACCTGAGGAGTTTACACTTCCGAAGGTAACTGTCAGTAGTTTTGTGCGCCACACTTCGCCACTCTACCCGGCTTTTAGTCAGCAGCAGTTTGACCACTACTGCAAGGTGTTAGAGGTTGATTGCTCGGTGAAGTTCAGCGATCTGTCTATGGGTCAGCGCAAGAAGGCATACCTCGCCTTTGCACTCGCCTGCAATGTGGAGTTGTTGCTACTTGACGAGCCGACAAATGGCCTTGACATTACAGCCAAGGCGGCTCTGCGCTCTATCCTTGCATCTTATGCCGATGAGAGCAAGACAATCCTCATCTCCACGCACCAGGCGCACGACATCGAGAATCTTGTTGACCGTGTGGTTATCCTTGAGGGTGGTAATGTACTTATCAACCAGAGCGTTGCAGAGCTTCAGAGCTGCTTCGGCTTTGGCGTTGTGGCAGGTCATCAGGCTCTCTACAGTCAGCAGAGCGTAGCAGGACAGGTCGGTATCTGGGCAGCCGATGATGATGAAGAGGGTCGATTTGACCTCGAACTGATGTTTAACGCAGCAATTAAGGCGACCAGTGAGGTCTGCTCTGTAATTGCACAAAAATTGGGTTAGATATGAAGTGTTTTAGTTTTAACCGTTTCAAAACTTTCGCCTCAAAGCACTATGCAGAGTATGGTCAGAAGTATAAAATCGCGATGCTCGTTCTTGTTGGTATATGGGCTATATTTGCGATTATGGAGCATTCAGGGATGATAGGCGAGGATATGCTCAACACAAAGCACGTTGTCACCATTGCCGCTCTTATGGGAATAGTCAGCCATATTACCGCTACATCTATGGGTAGCCTTAACTGCAAGAATGACATTATTGACCTCACACTGCCTGTAAATACCATTGAGCGATTTACATTTATAATGCTCAACTCCCTTGTTTTGGGCGTGGTAGTGCCTACATTTATACTTGACATCCCCGCGCAGCAGTTTGTTCCAACCCTCTGCACAATGATTATGATACACGCCGCGCTGATGGTTGTTGCCTGCTGGGGTGCAAAGAGGGGCTACTCCTACTTCGTGATAGCATTTTTTGTTGTGGTTATCGGTATAACCTCACTCTTTGAGCAGATAGACATTTTCATTAGCTATGGATATGGCAAGTTCTTCTCACTGCTACCAAACAACAATGCGGTCTATATGTCAAATATTTATGAGACAGACGGACTTATATATCGCTGGGAGCTATTCACAGAGATTTCAGGATGGCTGCACCTTGCCTTCAACGGCGCAATTGTAGCAGGTCTTTACATTATATCATACCTTAAACTTCGCGAACGAGAGCTATGAATTTTGACAACTCACAACCGATTTGGATGCAAATCTACGAGCTAATCCTAAGCCGTATAGCATCATCAGAGTGGGCAGAAGGGGAGCGAATTCCCTCGGTGCGCGAGCTTGGTGCCACGCTTGTGGTAAACCCTAACACCGTTATGCGAACATACGAGCGCCTGACAGAGGAAAATCTTATCTTCAACCGCCGCGGTATAGGTTACTTTGTGGCCGAAGATGCTCAAAAAAGAGCTGCCGCCATTGCCCGCGAGCGATTTATAACAGAGCAACTACCGTCGCTCTTTGCAAAAATGAAAAGTATCGGCATTACAGCCGAGGAGATTTTAAGACTTTACAATGACTATGAAAACAAGTAATAAAATACTGATGGCGGTAATTTTTCTGGCTATCCTGCCATCAATAGTAATCCTTGCGCTGGTCATAGCGAACACAAGGAAGACTGTGCAGACAATAAACAACATCAACATCGGCAGCATTCGCGTGGTAGATGCCCGAGGTGCAAACCTTACGCTTGCCCGCGACGATAAAGCACACACCGACAAGGGGCTAATTTGGATAAATAGCAATATCAATGATAAGGAGGAGATGGTAAAGGTTGTGGGCGATACTCTTATCATCAGCGACAATGTCACACGTATATGCATTCCCTCTGCCGAGCTGCTCCTGCTCCCCGACAGTGTGGTAGAAGACCCATTCGGCAGAAAAGATAACGGATATACCGTCTATGTCACTAAAGAGTAGTTTTTTAAGAACAGCCACCAAAAAATGGCTGTTCTTTTTTACTATAATCCGAATAATTTTTGTAAATTTGTGACGAAAAGTGTAAATATGTTTTTTCATTAATATAAACTAAACACAAAATCACTATGTTTGCAATTGACAACTACGATTTTTCAGGCAAGCGCGCGATTATCCGCGTAGACTTCAATGTGCCTCTCAATGGCGAGGGTCAGGTTACTGACGACACTCGTATCCGTGCAGCTATCCCAACTATCAAGAAGGTTCTTGAGAAGGGTGGTGCAGTGATTCTTATGTCACACCTCGGTCGTCCAAAGAAGAATCCAGATCCAAAGTTCTCTCTTGAGCAGATTATCCCTGCTATTGAGGCTCGCCTTGGTGTAAAGGTTCAGTTTGCAGGTGACTGTATGGGCGAGAAGGCTGCTGAAATGGCTGCTAACCTTAAGGCTGGTGAGGTAATGCTCCTTGAGAACCTCCGTTTCTACGCTGAGGAGGAGGGTAAGCCACGCGGTCTTGCTGAGGATGCAACTGACGAGGAGAAGAAGGCTGCAAAGAAGGCTCTTAAGGAGGGTCCACAGAAGGAGTTCGTTCGCAAGCTCGCTTCTTATGCTGACTGCTATATCAACGATGCATTCGGTACCGCACACCGTGCTCACTCTTCTACAGCTCTTATCGCTGACTACTTCCCACAGGACAAGATGTTCGGTTATGTTATGGAGAACGAGCTTCAGGCTATCGACGGCATTATGCAGAACCCACAGCGTCCATTTACAGCTATCGTAGGTGGTTCTAAGGTATCTACAAAGATCACTATTATCGAGAAGCTTATGGAGAAGGTTGACAAGATCATTATCGGTGGTGGTATGACCTACACATTTGCTGGCGCACTCGGTGGTCAGGTAGGTAAGAGTATCTGCGAGCCTGATATGTTCCCAGTAGCTCTCGAGATTCTTGAGAAGGCTA
>CAJGDC010000065.1 GCA_904502005.1 uncultured Alistipes sp. | reverse complement strand
TATCCAGCAGGCAATGAAATAAGCCTTTTAAGCAGTATTTACTGCGTTATACTTCAATAACCGAGTTCCTCACATACGCTTTAGTATGCTGCGGACTCGGTTTTTTGTATGCCTTGTAAATATCTGCTTAAAACGACTTATTTTTTATAGACTTAACGTTGTAAATCCACTTTTAAAATCAATTTATAAAATAAAATCCCCGTAATTCTTTGTTGAATTATGGGGATTTTTTGTGCGATTATAGGGGATGGTGTTTGGAGTTTTGTTGCTACTGAAATTAAGCGATTTTAGTGAAAAATGCGGCTTAACTGCGTCCATTTTTGGTTGTCGCAGAAAATGGACGCAGAAGTTGGTGTAATCGGCAGTGTATCAGTGAGATGTGCTTGGTTTTTTAAGGTAATGGAATTAAAAACTATATTAAGTTTGATAAATACAATTGAGTTATCGCACGAGGACGACATATTCGCCACCGGAGAGTGATACTTTATAGGTCGAGCCGAGGGTGAGTTTCTGGCCGGTCATAAGGTTTGTCCATGTGCCACTTGCAGGTACGCTAATATCAAACGATACGTAGCTGTTGCCGAAGTTGCAGACAGCTATAACACTTCCTTCGTTTGTGTGGTAGACGATATGTTTACCACCAAAGTCGCCATTATCGACGTGGCACGTATAAGAGGCACCATCGTGGCTATACATCTTCTCGTGCGAGGTACGCCATGAGATTACTTTTGACACGGCATCATAGAGCGCATGGCGGTTAAAATCATCGTAGTAGCCCCACTGTACAGGTTTCTTTCCAACACGACCATTATACTCGATAGAGTAGTCGTAGCCAAGCTCGCCAAACTGCCACATCATCTTTGGGTATGGAGAGAGGAAGTGGAGACAGTAGGCTCCTTGCAGACGGCTTGAGAGGCTTGACCAATTGTTCTTCACCCAATTCTGGCCATAGGTCAATGCCTTATAGGCAATGCGCTCCTCGTCGTGGCTCTCAAAATAGCTCACTCTACCCCATGCTATATCACCTGCAAAGTTACTATCGCTATTATAGCCCATAACGCTCTGATAGAATGGGTTACATTGGTTATTCCACAAGAGAATGTCGCGGTAATTCGCAAGTTCGTTCTCCTCGCTCCACTCGGTGAAGTGCTCAAGGATTATATAGGCATCGTCTGACACGGAACGAATAGCGTCAGCATAATCCTTAATAATGGCTATGCGAGATGCGTCGTAGTTGCTACAAGAACCCTCGTCTGACTGCCTTTGTGTAAGACCCTTAGCAAGATCAAAACGGAAGCCGTCAATCTTATACTCCTCGAGCCAATACTTAAGCATGCGCTTAAAGTAGGTGCGAGTCTCTGAGTACTCGTGATTGAAGTCGTGGTAGACGCTAAATGGATGAGGAGCATAGACATTAAAGAATGGGTTGTTGGATGTTGTGCAGTTGTTGCTACTATTCCACCACATCTTAGCATATGGGAACTGCCCCGTAGCGTGGTTGATTACGACATCCAAGATAACGGCAATACCGCGCTTATGGCACTCGTCGATAAATCGCTGATAGTCCTCCTTTGTGCCGTATGCCTTATCGGGTGCGAAGTAGAAACAAGGATTGTAGCCCCACGAGTCGTTGCCGTCAAACTCTTGAATAGGCATAAGTTCAATAGCATTGATACCCAACTTATCGAGGTAGTCAAGCTTCTCGATAGCAGCTTTCACAGAACCTTCAGTGGTGAAGTCTCGGAAGAGCATCTCATATATCGCCAATGAGTTCTTCGCAGGTCGGTCAAAGTTTGTAACGCTCCACGGATACTTTTCAGGCATAAGTTCAAAGACAGAGACAATCTCGCTTGCCTGTGATGGATAACTCTTGAGGTTGGGATATACTGAAGAACTTATATATTTGTCGTTCCACGGGTCGAGTACCTTCTCGGCATAAGGATCTCCAATACGTATTGAGCCGTCAACAAGGTACTGGTAGCCATACTCCACGCCCATCCGTAAGTTGTCAATAGTCTTCCAGAAGTAGTTGCCATCCTTTTTCATTAGCGACTCGCTTGTTGAAGAGTAATTGTTGAAGTCGCCAAGTAGATGAACAGAATTCTTGCCAGGGGCATAGAGTACGAAGGTTGCAGAGTTGCCACTCACCGTAACTCCGTGCGTAGCACCTAACGGGCGGCGCGTAAGATTGTTCTTGACATATACGAGGATGTCGTTGCCCATATCCTTAAGCTCCTTTGAGCCATCTGCAGAGCGGAATACGAATGCAAGATACTCAATGCTCTCGCTCTCGGGCACGCCATAAAAAGCGCGTGGTCCACCTTTGATTGTTATCTGCCAGCGGTTTGCGCTAACCTTGGTGAGCTTGCAGGCCGCAGTATTAACACTCCAGTCAGCTTTGACATATCGCCAATCGCTCGTTGAGTTGCTTTTGTTAGTAAGCACGCCTGTATGGGCATAAATAGGACCCGCAAAGTTGTCCATAGCTGTTGAGGTGGTGTTCAGCGTAACTACTATATCACGTGTGGAGTCCTCCGAGAATTCGCGAGGAGAGGTAGATATAAGCTGCATCAACTCCTCCTCGCGGTTTACTACGCCCACGAAGATATCGTTGCCATTCTCCTTAATCTGCTGGCTGCCGTCGCTTGAACGGAATACAAAGGCAACAAGGTTAATTTCGTCGCCCGGGTTTGTTCCGTAGAAATTACGTACACCTCCCTTAATGGTAAACTGCCAAATGTTGTTACCGCGATTTACAAGTTTACACTCTTCGGTATTATTGTTCCAATCTGATTTGACATACTTCCAATCCCCTGAAGAGGTACTGCTGTCGGTGATAAGACCTGTGTGTGCATACATATCGCCTGTAAAGCCCTCCATGTCTGTATTATTTGCATTTACCAGCACCACTATATCGTCTGTCATATCGTCATAGATAGTACTAGGATAGGTCGTTATTAGTGGCATAGTCTCGATGTCAAGGCTCTCAATAAGCGTATCGACAACCTTCATCGGCTGTATATGGTTGCGTGTAATAGTGAGACTCTTTGATGTGGACTTTGTTATTGTCGTCTCATTTTCAAAGGTTATCTCCACTGTTATACCCCTGCTAAACGACTGAGGTGCAACAACAAAATAAAACTCCGTAACCTCTGTGGGTTTGAGTAATACACCCTCTTTGCCACAATCTATCGTAAGCTGTTTTGCGCCATCCGCAGCGAGCTTCATGTCAAGTGTTGTATAATCAAGTACAGCATTACCTGCTAGAACTTCACCATTGTTTCCACGTAGTGTTATGCGACTTACGCGCTCCGCACCATAGAGCTGCAGACGCAACCATCCGCACACATTGCTAAAGAAGAAGTTATCACTATTGCCATTATAGACAAGAATATTCTCGCCCAAACCATACGAACCCTCGCGGTAATGCTGCTCGGCTGCGAGGCTTATCTCTACACTATGCGATGCTATGTTGAGCCCGTACTCAGCTGAGTATGGATATATTGCCACTATGCCATCCATAGCATTGCCCGCATTTGCAGTATCGCGCTCAAGAAGACCACTTTGCTCGCCCGTCTGGCCCACATACAAGAAACGGTTGTTGGCATCTGAGTTGTAGAATACCGAGACCGCATCTCCCTTTGTCCACACTGTTTGAAGAGCATCATTTAGCTCTATGCGGCTCTGCTCGCTGTCAAATGATGCCTCCACACACTCCGGTATGCCGTTCAAGTAGTTTATCCCACGCAGCTCCTTGAGTTCAGCATCTGTACATCCAATTAGCAGTAAACACGCAATAGCATAAAGATAAAACCTCTTCATATCTTCGATTTCTTCTTGTTAATTCTCTGTTTGTCTCTGTTTTGCACCCGAGATACTTATTAGCTGTAGTCACGCGCCATGCGCTACAGACTCTTTTCAAGGAGGCAAAATCATTCAAAGGTATGAAATATTTTACAGCAAGGCAATACTCAAACCCTCATATATCCGTATTACATCGCTGGATGGTCGTAATACTACGACGAGCGGAAAAAGCGAGAGCTAGATAGAAATGTCTAATAGTATGCAAATAGTTACAAACGATTCTGCAGTACTCTTTCCAAAGAGGATAGTCCGAGCATTGTAAATCCCCGTAATTCTTTGTTGAATTAGGGGGATTTTGTTTTGTGATTGTCTTTTCAAACAGCTTATTTGGGGGCGGAGGTGTGTGAGATTGAGCGATTTCTGATCTCAAGGGTGATGTCCATATAGCTGCGCACTCCTTCGATATAGTCGGCATAGAGCGTCTCGGCATCCTTGCCCTTCAGGATGCTACACTTGCCGCATATCTCGCAATTGTGCAGGCATTGCCAAGCATCGAGCACATATGCCCGACGCTCCTCTTTGGTGGAGTTCTCTATTTTGGGTGGTGTCATGTCAATTATCTATCGGTTGTTGGTGGTCAAAAGTGGTGCGCACGACTATCTCTCCAACTTCCAGCCGAAATCTCCGTGGTAAATCATCTGCTTGGTCATACCACCATCGATGCAGATATTCTCACCTGTGATAAAGCCCGCCTTGTCGCTGCAAAGAAACAGTACCATATTGGCAATATCCATAGGATTACCCACCCTGCTTGCAGGTTGTTGCGTAGCGTCTGGACCTTCGTAAACGGTGTATGCCGTATCAATCCAACCAGGGGAGATGGAGTTCACCCTCGCTCGTCCCGCCAGACTTACCGCCAAGGCATGGGTGAGTGCCGCAATGCCACCTTTTGCAGCCGTATAGCTCTCGGTCTGCGGCTGACTCATACGGTCGCGCGAGGAGGAGATGTTGATAATAGATGCGCCCTCTGTCAAATGAGACATAAATAGCTTAACCAAATAGAACGGTGCGGTTACTCCCACACTCAAGGCGTATTGAAACTCCTCGTAGGAACACTCATCAATACCTTTCATCAACGGCAGGGCATTGTTTATGATGACATCCACTTTGTCGTGCTTGCTCAATACCTCGGCTGCAAATGCCTCCAGCACCTCTTTCTTGGAAATATCCCCCACGAAGTGCTCTCCTTTTTGCTTGTCAATTACATAGACAATGGCTCCCTGGCTGCGAAACTCATCGGCAATGCATCGGCCAATACCATTGGCACCACCTGTCACTATGACTACTTTATCTTTGAACATAAATCTCTCAATCTTTTATATCATCAACATAATTCTACCTTCGGCTTGTCAATCAACTCGAACTTGCCGTGGGATGTGTAGGTGTAGGCTTTTATTGTTTATGCGGGCATTTGTAGAAATTCATTGTCAAAGTTACGAATAATTCAAAAACAAAAAGAGAAAAAGCAAAAACTTTTTCTCTCCTTTACAACCTTAATTTTTAGTTGTTGTTTACATCGATGTTTTCTGTATGGTGGCAATTGGGGTAGTTCTCGCACCCCCAAAATTGTCCATATTTACCCTTCCTTAATATCATAAAACCAAAGCAACAAGGGCATCTGTTTGGCTCTGCGGCAATCCACCTTTTTTGTATTGGCGAGTAGCAATAACCTCTAGTTTTTAGATAATGTTGCTCTTCTATGCAATATTTGCACTTATAACCGATATCCGTCTCTGACAAACACGACTTTCTCAAATTCCCATCTGCAAATATTTCTCCAACTATTTCATTGCAGTTTTCACACTTATTAACAAAATATGTAACATTTTTGTTTTTGCTATACTTTTTTGCTAATTCTATTTCCGAATTGACAGCTATTGCAACTTCTTCACTAGTGAACTCATATGGATTTATAAAGAACTCACAACTATTGGTTGCTATTAGTGCTATTTCTGTTTCTTCATTGCAATATGAGCACCGTGTAATAGTCTTTATTAGTTTTGCAGTATTCATTCTATTGCCACACTTTTCACATATAGGATTAGGACATAAATTGACTTTATCTGGATGAGATAATTTATGCGTGATGTTTTCGCAATCAGGGAAATCTTCTACATTGATTTGTAAACAGGCGATTTTGTTATCATCATAATATTGTAAAGTACCTGGCTCTGGTTTGTGTGCGACAACAACTTCTACGACTATCACAACTTTTCCTGCTTCATCAAGCAGTGCGATATCGGGTTTGCAAACGCCCAAATCATATTCGGTAACAACCTCTACTGCCTTTTTTAATAAATTACCCTTATGGTCTTCACAACACTTTTCGCATCCCCATTCAAAAAACAAATCTTCTTGTGCTGAAATCTGTTTACGAATATATTCGGCACATTTCTCCTTGAAAAGTTTATGTAAAAATGACTCCGAACAATGATTGTCAGAATTTCCTTTGTGTGCAAAATGATTTCTTCTGTGGTATTTTTGTCCCTCTGGAATTTTGCTAATCTTCAACAAGAGTTCGGCTCCGCAATTTGGACAAGTGTATTTCTGTCCCTTTTGCGCATCGTCAATGTGCACTAAATTCCCGTTAATGTCGTGTGCGTATGGCAGTAATAGTTTCATTATATACTCTATTTTTCCGCAAAGGTATTATATCGTTTTGACAACTTATGACAATCGGCAATAAAAAAGAGAAAAAGCCGAAACTTTTTCTCTTTTTACATCGTAGAGGACAACAAACACTAATGCTCATTACTTACTGGTAAGCAACCTCCTAATAACCCTAACTTTATCCTTGAAAGTGTTGATAGCATCTACCTCTGCTTGCGTAAGTCCTTTAATATTTAAACCACAATTATAATCCTCGCAAAATTCAGAATCCTTCTCATTCTTGTGTCCATTAGGACATATGTACTTGACAACCATTTTAGAAGAGAGCATTCCACTTTTAACCTCCTCTATTCGACCCTTATCTGGGAGATTATCAAGAAATACGCATATCTCCTCCATCTCTTTTTCATCAGCCTCGCCGTACTCGTTTTTCTCGGTGCGAAGCAACTCTATTGCCTCTGAAACAAAGTTCTCTTGCAGAAGACGCAGAATCTCTTTTGCATTAAATAGGTTATTGTCTCTGATTAAGTTGAACACATATTTTCTTCTGTATGAATAGTCTTTGTAGATAAACTTAACTATATCATCATAGTTCATAACAGAGATAATAGTTGGAAATTTCTTATAAATTGAAGTCTCTTTGTTATCATTTTCAGCAGACGCGATATAGTAGTCAAAAAGAGATTCTGCCAACTCCCATAAATTATTTTGCAAAATAAAATCCAACTCGTCTGACTTTGGTAAATATCTCTTATCACGAGCCTGCCACCTCTCTTTAAACAGTTCTATACGCAACTTACGCGCTGTAATAGTTCCAACATTAGATTCGTTATGTAGCACTGCATAGTCTTCAGATAGCTTTACAGCTGTACCCGAGACAGAGATCATAAACATCTGCATTCCCTTTCCAGAGATCTCGTCAAAATCAATCTTGAAGCCTAGTATACCGTTTGCTCCTAACAGTGTCGCCTTTAGAGACAACTCCTCATGCGCTCTCTGATACAGCCCCTCCAACTCTTGTCTATAGGCCCCAGATGTTCCACCAAACAAATCTGTAAATGAAGCTGTCAAATCAGTAAAGAAACCTGTTCCAATAACTAGATTAGCAGTAACCACACCTAAGTATTTTTCCACTTTGGCGTTTTCAATAGAATTAGTAGTAGTAATAATCATAGACTAAATTAAACTTGACAAAGATAAAACCTCTCGCAAAGTTATGCATAATTCAAAAACAAAAAGAGAAAAAGCTGAAACTTTTTCTCTCCACTCGTAATCCACACAGTTATAGCCCACTGCGGTTGCACCCTAAATCTGGCGATATGTCGCAAAGATAACAAATTCCTACATAAGTGTTTTTCACAAATTCTCGCTTTCTCAAAAAATTTCTATATCTTTGTAATGGCTTATGGCTTTTGCCGTTGAGCCGTACATATTAGTTGACATTTTATTGTCGTAATCTTCCATACCGAAACTTGGCCGTTTAAGTAAAACGAAGATTCGCAATCAGATGTCTGCGTTTGGTGCATATCTCCATCACCGATTGGCTCGGTGTATGTGATATATAAT
>CAJGDC010000064.1 GCA_904502005.1 uncultured Alistipes sp. | reverse complement strand
TGATAACACCATACACCTTGCGTTCGCTCACATCGTACTTATCGGCCAACACATTGACTATATAAGTCACCTTGTCGCCGTTCCTCCGCATACGTTCGTAGTCGGAATAAAGGTCGATATACTTGCTGTCTTCCGGCTTATATCCTATCTCTGTAAGCCGATTTAGCAACTCTTTATTAAAATTCAATATCTCAATTACTGTCATCTTATATATTTTTACTACTTTTGTAACGCCAATCACATTTTATAAACAATGCCACAACAGCGGCAGAGGGTATATAGCCCCCGGTCGCGCTGTTGTGGCGTTTTATGTTTATATGTGATTGGCGTTACATTGAACAGGCTGGGGGCTTTTTTATTTCTCCCCATCTGTTGGACTGTGGACTTGTCGTTTCTAATAGAAATCGAGCATTAAAAATTCACTCTTACAATTGGCCTTGTACTCACGATTGTGTTGCTTAGCGTGGCGCTTGGGTAGAGGTACCCAATCGAGCAAGTTCTTAGCATAATTCCTCGCCCAGTCGAGAGTCCAATAATGCTCCTCGTAGCTAAGATTTATGCCACTTTTATAAGGGTACTCCTTGCTACCCTCAATCCAAGCATAGAGCATCTTAAGATTGTCGCCTTTCAAATCCTCTACGATAAGCTCAACAAGCTCGCGAAACTCCTCGCAAGGCTGCCCTGTAAGGAAATTATCGTCCAATACTAATTGAAAGTATATCGGTTTTTCGGTGGTGGCATAATGCTGCATCAGCGATAGTGTAGGAATAAGTTCCTCCTTATAGATTGCAGTTCCATGTGAGAAGACCCACTCGCCATTATACTTTGTCACTTGCAGATTAAAGAGACGTACCCCATCCTCTAACTGCTCTGCTATGCTCTTTGTTTGGCATTTGCTTGTCGCGTTGACAAGCCACGCAAGAGGGCGCAGCCACCAAACGAGCTGCCCCCCTGTCGCGCTATTATGTGTTCCGTAAATCATAGTTCAATTACAATTAAACCTCTACTCCCGTGCTATCAACCCATTTTTCGCCAGTCCACCATATAGGTTTTAATAAAGTTGTATCGAAGAATTGGAAACCAGCGTCAGTTGTAGTTAACGAAGGTCTTGTTCCAACCTCTACATTACTTTTGTTATAAGCTCTATATCCTCCATCTCCAGTAGAAATTGCATAATTATATTCATCATCAGCATAAAATTCCACCTTTTGACCTTCTTTCAGTTTGAAATTAGATTGTCTTAGTGTTGCAAGGTTTGGCTGACTCCACACATAGTCATCTTTTACTTCTCGAGACTTAGCAATGTAAGTAAGAATAGGTATAGTAAAATAAGTGTTAGCTGATAATTGTCGCTTAACCGGCATTTCAGCAGCTGGACGTACAGGCTTTCTAATCTTCTTCCAATTAATAACTCCGTCAGTCTCCGTACCTTCCCAATATTCATAGATAAAGAATTGGTTAGTGTCAAGGTCGGTCGGCACCTTTGTGAAATCATTTAGTACTTTATTTTCTCTTAACTCAATGTCCTGAGTTGTGTGATAAACAGAAAGATTATCTTTTTTAAGCTCTGTTTGTTCAAAACCTTTGTTGAGATAGGTACATAAGTTGAGATATTTAGATAGATTTTCGCCCGCAAAAACATCCTCACTATCAGTGATAATATCACATCGCCCATAGCTGTCCGTAGAGTATGTTATCACATTATTCCATCTACTTACATTTTGAGGTATTCCCTCGGTATTCCTATCATAGCATATATTGTTGTTTATTCTCACTCCATTGACATAACTACCATCCGTTAAATGCATACCTAATATGTTGATAATTTTATTATCAACACTATTTGAGGATATAACTAAACTGTCAGTTCTTGATACAAAGACAGCGCAACCCTCACTTGTCTCTTGAAACGTATTACCAGTAATAACACCATTCTTGAAAATTGGTCCACCATTTGACAATTTGGTCGCTCCAGCAACATAAGTTATTTTTGCTTTACTCATCAATATAATATTGGCGCGAATATGCGATAAGAGATTAGTTCCATTATAGTCATAGAGGTCTATACCTTTAAGGTAACACTGCTCAAAGTAATTATTAGCTATACTAAATTGTTCAGCAAAACCAGAAGTTAGAAGTATTGCAGCTTGTCCTATGACCTCAAATATATTATCCCTTATGCTAAATGTAAATCCAACATTACTGAACACCCCGAAATCTAATATAGAATTAAATTCACATTTAGTGATGGCTATTCCGTTGGGTGATGTTAACCTAATTCCTGCCCTACAGTTTTGGATAAAAATGTTGTTTAGGTCTACACCCCATATATTACCTGCACGAAAGGCTGTGCCATTGATACCTATAATTTTTATGTGATTAAAAACCGTGTAGTAATAATTCTTAAAATAGATACCATTTTGTGCCAAAGAGCTAAACTCAGTATTTTCTACATTATTGATAAATGTTCTACCGCCACCACCGTTAAGTCCTATATTAGTTATTTGAGGTGCCGCATAGTCTGCATCTGGAGCATCAGTTAACATATACTCCATTTCATCAATAGCTTTAAGAGTTGATGATGACATACCATCACCCACTAAGTTACCTTTACCTTCCCTGAAATATAAAGTAGATGCGATTCCCCATACACCTGTAGGTATGTATATAAACTTACGACCAGTATACTCACTTGTATGGTCTATCAACTTTTGGATGATAGGCGAATTATCAAAATCTCCTGTTTTAGCACCAAACCATCTAATATCCAATTTTTCATTGGTTATATTACCGCTTATCTCGCAATCTATTAGAGCATTACCTTCAATAGTTGTTTGATTGAATTTAATTGTTCCATTAGTAACACTACCACCTTCAAATTTAAGAGTACAGCCCTCTTTTAGCGTAACAGTACCACCTTGCAAGTCAAAGTTATAGCGAATCTCATAAATGGTATTAGCTTCTGTAACTTGTTCAGCGAATGACTTGTTAGGACTAAGTGTCTTATAACCTAATCCCATTGGTTTAGATGCGTCGGTAGTGTTGGCCGCTCGGTCAGCATTTGCATCCGCCCACTCTTCACCGTTCCACCATAAAGGTTTTTTACTCTTTGTGTCGTATATATCGTGTCCTACTATTATATTTTTGTCCGAATCAACAACCTCTGGTAATGTGCTGTAATACTTTCCATATTCATTAGATGTTAAACCCTTTGGATATACATATTTATTGCCTTTAATTATAGCAACTCCTTTTCGAGCATCAGAATATATAATTTTATATTCGTCGTCAGCTTTATATGCTACTATCTTTTCGGTTGGGAGAGTTAAGGCTTTTTTAACTTTTAAAATATCTACATCTTGAGCAAAAGGCTTATAACAGTTAAGGCTCTCATTCACTATCACATCGCCCGAATAAATATATATGCCTCTAATAATAAGTGGATTAACATTTAAATCATCCTCTTCCGAGACAAAAACATCATTATTATAGCCTGTTTTGTATGTTGAGAAACTATATTTAATAGAAACAAATGTATCTTTATATTTGTAAAAGTCTGCTTTCGTGATTGTCGCAATCAATCTGCGAACACTCCCATATATATTTTTAGTTGCATTATTAAATGCTGTAAAAGTTCCATCTGCGTGATTTACCTGTAATAGAGCACCAATAGACAAGCTTTTTGTTTTTGGAATTTCCACATCAAAAACGAAATGCAAGTCAGCTTGTTTATCTAACAAAGAAAAATCATTTATAGTTATCGCAAAACTGCGTGAACCATCAGATGTTCTATATATTTTTAAGTCATCTTCTTCCAATTTTGTATTGCCAATAAATCTAATAGGAGTTATCTTATAATATGCCAGTTTACCATTAGAAAATGCACACTCGCTGAAATCTCTAATAGAAAGGAATGGTACAGACACCTTATCACTTGATGCCACACCCGAACGGTATGAATCTTCTTTGGAAAGGCTTATGGAAGAAACATTGTCAAGATAATATGTCTTGCAGTTCTCTGTTAATTTAAATCCTGATAAATTATGTTTACCTATGACGGAAAAATTATTACATTTATCAACATAACATAAAGCACCAGTCCAAGTGAATTTATTCTTAATCAATGTAAGAGATTGCACTGTCTTTATTGTTCCACATATTATGTTTCCTTGCAGGTAGCCTGGTTCAAGAAAATTCCATCCTTGGAATGGAGTATCAATTCTTTCTTCAATGTTGTTCTCAAAATAACAACCCTCTAACAAGTTTTCCACACTGTCCATTTTTATAGCTACAGCGTTTCCTTGAAATGTAGAATTGTAAAGTGTTACACCTGAGTTCGTGGAAATTAGTCCATATTTATTCCTCTCAGATATTAGATTGTAAAAATGGGGTGTTGTGGAGCGGCAAAGTACTCCTATTCTATTGTATGTTGCTGTAATATCATTTAGATTGTTATCCCATTGAAAATCTGCACTTAGACCTATTGCACATTGTCTAATTGATACATTTGTTACCCCACCATTTATGGCATAAGGAGATTCAGAATCCTCGAACTCTCCATACTTTATACCTGTAGCTTCATCAATGATTGTTTCTGTATCGTTAAAAACGAATATGCCCATCTGTATACCTATAGATGTTTTGTCTTGTTTATCAATGGCACTATTTCCTTCAACAATTAAATCTTTGACAATATTATTGCTATCAATCATCAATATTAATGAGTTGTCAACAGCATTGTCATTTTCAGTTCTGGCAGTTGTTATGATTGTTTTCTTCTGAAATCCTTTAATGGTCTTACTGCCTTTCATAAGGATAGAAAAACCTTCATTTGTATATGTGTTACCTTTTGATTCAAATGTAACATCATCTGGATGCACCCCTGCGAAGTAATATTTTTTTGGCAATAATTGTATATCACCTGATATCTTTGCGTTTAGTGCCTCGTGCATAGCATTGACATTATTATGGGTTGCTACGTCTCCGAGTCCTCCCCACCACTCAATGTATAAGTTTTTGGCATAAATGTTTCCGATAAATGTAACATTGTCAAAAATTTCTACAGGGTTTGCATCAATTCTTGTTCTGTAAGCAAATATACTACCATTGCTTATTTTTCCACCATTGAATTTAAGAACGCAGTTTTCGGGTATAACTGCACCTGCTGTGTTATAAGTGTCCCCGAAAACACCTCCCAAATCAAAATTATATCGCAGCTCGAAAATTGTATTTTTATGCCCTTTTACCTGTTCAGCAAAAGACCTGTCAGGTCGCAATATAACATAACCAAGATTTGATATATTGCCATCAACGACAGTAGCAGCACGGTCGGCAAGCTGCATCTTTCCATCAGAGAGAGTTAAATCCTCTTCGTTAGGCAGCTGTTTGAGGGTTTTATCAACCACCATCTTAGCCTGCTGTGCAGCACTATTTGCATCGTCCTCGCCTCCTTGCATATAATAATGCAGACCACTTACAAATGTCTTTACAACCGCCTCGCGAGGATAAATAGCAACAGTAGGCGAATTGCCTTTAAAGACAATAGCCACCCACATATAATCCTTGTCAGTAGCTACCACCGAGGTAGGAGTCCACTCCACACCCTCTATCTGTGTGTAGCCATTGTAAAGAGCAACAAAGTTACCTGCAAGGTCATACTGTGCGAGTTGACCTATTGTGTATCCATTGTTAACCTCCAACTTAAAAGTTGAAGAACGTGACGTGCGCAAGTAGTAGCTACTTGTGTTTTCTTTTCCGTCAGGGTCGATTCCGCCCTGCAATAGAGTGATGTTATCAGCCCCAATGTCGGCAGCCGCCTTGTCAGCTACTATCTTAGTGTTGTCTATTTTATTGGATAGCTCAAAGGATAGTTTTTCATCGGTAACCGCGTAGTCGGCAATCTTATCCGTTGTTACACTATTATCCTCTGTTGCCTTCTCTATCGCCTTGCCCAGCTCGTTGAGTGCCGCCGTAATTACGGCATTTTGCACGGGGTTGAGTGAGCTTTCGGATAGTTCGTTATCAACAGTAATACTGCCTCCACCACCGCTGCCACCGCCTTGTGCGAGCTGGTCTATCATGTCTTTTAGCTTTTTAACTGCGTAAGCGCTTGCAAAGCGAGTTCTCGATGCATTGTTGAGCTCGCTCACAAGCTCCCACAGGCTATATACTCTCCATTCGCCACCCTTGCGCTGTATGAGCGACACACCCTCGGTGGTTACGCTTACTACATTGCCCTCGCGGTCGATATAGTTAGTGGGGCTGTTAGTTAAATAGAAAGAATTATCGTCTGAGGGTAGCGTTGTACCCTCGTTTACGTAGCCGCGATAGATACAACCACTGTTTAAATGAGTTAATTGCATTTCGAGATTGTTATCTGCTAATTTTCTTGCCGTTGCTTCGATTTCGACTAATGCTTTCAGTTCAGATATATCACTGATGTTACCTATCAATAACCAACCAGGCTTTTGGAACGCATAGACGTTACCTGTTCCAACTGCAGGTGCTGAAGCATTGTAGATGGTGACAAGTTGTCCCAACCGAAGAGGTTTCCCATTTGTGCCAATGGGAGCTGTATCATTCTCCATTGCTGCTACTGATACATACACCTTGCGGATTCCGAGACCGTCAAGGTTCTGCTCCATATCGGCTATATACGCAAGGGTGTCAGTATGCAAACCTCCCACCTCTTCGGGAGTGATGCTGTCTATCTGCGTTTTGTTACGTAGTGCCAAGGCACGCTGCTGTAGTTTGTATATTGAATCCATAAATTAAATATTAAAGCAATTTGACTTCAAAATTTATACTTGCTGAATAACCTAAATTAGGGGCGTGTGTTACTTCTGTTCCATCAGCATTTAGCAAAAATGAACATCCCATATCATTTGACAGACAAAAGCTCTCTACTTTTCCTCCAAAACACACTGGGTAATATCGAGAATAAAAAAGTTCTATATCTTCGTCATTCTTCAGTTTGAATATCGTTTTGTTCGTGGTTTCAAATGCTATTGGGTCAGACCATGAGGATGCGGAACTTTTTATCTTGATGCGAGCAAATGTCTCCCCGTTTACAATTCTCTTTTGTACCTTACCACTGAAACCACTATAAAATGTTACAGGTATATCTACCCAAGGTATGTCGTTCACGTTCAATTTCTTTTTCAGAAGTAATGGCAATGTCTTTTTATATACTAAGTCTGTGAAGTAATAGTATTCATCGACTCCTGTTGTGTCGTAACTTAAGTATGCTCTTCCGATATTTCGGCAAGGGCGTTCCTGTCCGTCCTCAAACAAACGTACGTCATCTGTCGTGTTCTGCAAACATATATACGGCTTGGCATCAATATCTGTAGTGGTAAGCGAAGTTTCTTCATAAGCATACAATTCGCCACGAACTACAATAACACCAGCAGGGAATGTCATTGTTTTCTGTCCTGCTACTGTTTGGTCTACTTCATAGGGATAATCATCCAACACAAATACATCTTCGCCATCAGCCAATAGTTTTAGGATTGTGTCCCATACCTCAATCATATTGTTCTGCAACAGCTCAAGGTCATTAAGGAATACGGGCTGTCCGCCCTCATTAAAACGGAGTTTATTCATAATCGTACAGTTCTATGCGGTACGAACGTCCCGCAGGTTTGTAATAATTCAATAGATTGTATATAGATTGCAGATTTTTACCTTCGTATTTGTCACTTGAAGCTTCCAAGGAAGTACAAAGAAATGTCGGTACAAATACAATAAAGGTTTCTATACTTGGGTCTTCATCTGGCTGTCGTATATAGAAAGGAGTGTCGCCAGCTTTGTAAAAGTAGTTGGCAGGCTGTTCCTCTTCTTGGTAATAGAATGCCGGGACACGTTCCTCTTCCGGTGTCTCAATGTAGATTTGTTCGTCGGTCAAATAGAACGCATCATTCAAAGCCTTTTGGATATACTGCACATTAGCCGTGATGTTCAATCGTGAGGATACGCTGTCCCGGTAAACGAGGAACTTGTCATACAGGTATCGCAACGGTGTTATGAACACCCGGAACAGAGCCATCATAACCTTGCTCCTCAATATTGGAGGAAGCAGCTGCTGCACGAAGCGTGTAAAATCAATTCTGTACCACATAGCTCAAGGTA
>CAJGDC010000063.1 GCA_904502005.1 uncultured Alistipes sp. | reverse complement strand
TTTATGCTGCCCCTCGACTTGCATGTGTTAAGCCTGCCGCTAGCGTTCATCCTGAGCCAGGATCAAACTCTCCATTGTAAAAAAAAGAATTAATTAAATCTTAGCTCTAATCTCAAAGGTAATTGTGTTTTTGAAATTACACTCTTGCGAGTGTGGAAAAACTTTATTTAGCTGCTCAAATACCTCAAAGAACGAATTTGTATCTCAAGACCGAAGTCTATTTGATGTCTTTGTTTCTCTTTCCGATTTTAGAAGCGGAAATCGGTTGCAAAGATAAAGCAACTTTTTCAAACTTCCAAATCTTTTTGAAAAAATTTTCAAACTTTTTTTTTCTAAAGAACCTTATCGGAACACTTCATTATTGAAGCGGAAATCGGTTGCAAAGGTAAGGCAAGTTTTTGTAACTTCCAAATCTTTTTAGAAAAATTTTTCATTTTTTTTCGTAAGAACCAATTTTAGGTTGCTTCCGTTTAGAAGCGAAAGCGGTTGCAAAGGTAAAGCAACTTTTTCAAACTTCCAAATCTTTTTGAAAAAAAGTTTAATAAAATTTTTTAAGAACCATTTTCTGCGTTCAAGCCATGTTTCGGACCTGATTGCGAGTGCAAAGTAACGACATTAAAATGATATTTGCAAATTTTTTAATAACTTTTTTGCAACATTTTTCAGGCCAAATGTATAACTATACTAATCCTCAGCAAGTTAGCCTTAAAAATAATTTCAAGGTCAAAATTCCCCTTATATAATATATATAGGTATAGATAATTTTACTATATTTGCACAAACTTACAAGGCATGAAACGACTTTTTATTTTGGCGCTAGCGCTAACAAGTTATGTCAACACTTGGGCAGATGAGGAGTATAGTCCGAATAGACCGAAGACTTTAGAGATAGAGTTCTCTAACAAGAGCGAGATAGTAGAATTGCTACTAGACAAAATTATCAAGTATGCCGAAGATGGTGATGCAGATGCTCAAGTTGTTCTATCATCGCTCTATCGCTGGGGCAACAAAGTGGAGCAGGACTACAAAAAATCCTTCTCGTGGGCAAAGCGTGCTGCAAAACAGGAACACATACCAGGTCAGTATATATTAGGCAGCTACTACTATCAGGGTGTTGGTACAAAGAAAAATCTCAAGAAGGCTGCCAAGTATTTCCGACTTACGGCGGAGAAGGGATACTCATCGGGGCAGTACTCAATAGGAGTGATGCTCATCCATGGCAAAGGCATCAAGCAAGATATACCTTCAGGTCTGAAATATCTCAATGAGGCGGCAGAGAAAGGTCATTCATTCTCACTATATGAGCTTGGTTGCATATACGAGAAGGGAAAATATGCTGATAAGGATATTGAGTTGGCTGCTAAATACTACACTCGTGCAGCCAAGAAGGGTCACGCCAATGCCAACAACAACCTCGGGCTAATCTACTACACCGGCAAATTGGGGGATAAGGATTACAAGAGGGCTGTTGAGCATTTTACTGTTGCAGCTAAATTAGGCAACAAATATGCACAGACAAATCTTGGCAACTGCTTCCGCCTTGGTCGCGGCGTTGAGAGAGATTACTCTCAAGCAGCATACTGGTACGACCTTGCGGTCAAGCAGGGTTGGAAAAACGCATTCTATCACCTCGGCTGGCTCTACTATCACGGCAAAGGTGTTGAGAAGGACTATAAGCGTGCCCTTGAGCTATACTTCAAGGCGGCAGAGCAAGAGCATAAAGGGGCATACAACAATATTGGTATATGCTACGAGTATGGTCACGGAGTGAAGCGAGACTATGCCGAGGCGGCAAAGTGGTATACTCTTGCAGCGGAGAGTGGCAGTCGTGTGGCTATGTACAACATCGGCAACCTCTACTACCGAGGCAAAGGGTTGGGGAGAGACTACACAAAGGCGGTTGAGTATCTGAAAAAGTCGGCAGAGTTAGGATACCACAGCGGTCAAAACCTATTGGGCGTATGTTATATGACGGGGCGTGGAGTTGAAAAGGACTATGCAGAGGCTATAAAGCTATTCACAAAGGCTATTGAAAGTGGTTCTGTTAAGGCTATAGAGAATCTGGGCGATATGTACTACTACGGCAAGGGTGTAGACAAAGACTACTGTCGTGCAGCCGAGCTATACAAAGAGTCAGCACTCAAGGACAACAGCTATGCGCAATACAACTTGGGCAGATGCTACGAGAGAGGTCTGGGAGTAGAGAAGAATCTAACCGAGGCGCTGATGTGGTACATAAAGTCCGCAGACGGAGGTAACAGCGCCGCGATGTACAAGGTGGGCTATATGTGCTACCACGGCAAGGGTACAGAGAAGAGTTACGAGAGAGCCGTTGCCTACTTCCAACAATCAGCAGAAAAGGATTACGACCAGGCGCAGTACTATCTGGCTCTATGTTACGACCTCGGTAGAGGTGTAGAGAAGAATATTCAAAAAGCAGTTGAACTATACACTCTTGCAGCAGAGCAAGGCAATAGCGGGGCGCACTACCGTTTGGGCGTTCTCTATGCAGTGGGCAAGGGTGTTGAGCAGAACTACACAAAGGCAGTTCACCACTATACCATTGCCGCCGAGAAGGGTCACACAAGCGCAGCATTCTACCTTGGCGAATGTTATCAAAACGGAAATGGCTGCGAGCGAGATATCGAAAAAGCAAAGTATTGGTACCAGAAAGCCGCCGACAAAGGCTCTAAGTATGCCATAGAGGCGTTGATGGATTTGCAGTAGTGATGCTATAATAATTTCACGAACAGCAAAAAAAGATGAGATTTTTCTTGGAAATGTGGGGGGGGGTATTATTATCTTTGCAAAAAAAGATTTCCTATTATGAAAAGATTTATCATCTTTCTGGCCACCATGGTCGCATCTCTGACAGTTGCTGCACAGAGCCTGAACTACACTCTCAACCTAACCAACCAGGGCAATAAGGCAATCTCTGGTGCGACTGTATTTGTCGACGTGGGCCGAACAGATGAGAGTGGTTGCTTCAAGATTAACGCCAAGTATAATGCCACCCTACTTATAGAGGCTCAGGGGTATAGCCATGCAGCCTTAGTACTCGGAGCAGATCCGCTACAGCGAGTTGTACCGCACTCAGCTACAGGCAAAAAGAGTAGTTTAGAGGCTCCATTGTCACTCAAGTGCGAGCTTGAATATCCGCTCTATGTAGTAAACGGAGTGTTTATTCCATCCTTTAAGCCACACAACTACACCGACGACCAGATTGCAAGTATGGTCACAACAAAGAAGTGGAACAAGGTCACAAAGGCGATATTCAAAGATACAGTTATTGAGAGCATTGATGTTGCAAGGCGTGGCGTGGTAATGATAACCACAAAGGAGCCTATAGCATTCAACACCCCAAAGAACAAGGCTCAATATACCGTTGTTGTGGTAGACACAGAGGGAAAACCAATTAAGGATGCAGTAGTATATATCCGTCGCGGCAGAACAGACGATACTGGAAGCGCAGAGTTTAAGGCCAAGGCAGGCAGACGAGCAATAATAACCTCGGCCAAGTATGAGAACTACTCTACGACTCTTACCGAGCAGACAAATCTATCTGCCATAATGATAAGAAGACCAAAACAGAAAGGTGTTACAAAGCATATGCCATCTTTTGATGGTGGTTCTATATCTAAGTTTAGGCAGTGGTTTATGAACTACGCTATGGAGGATCTTCAAAAGTATAGTCAGGCTGATGACACCACCATCGTTGCGCAATTTATCGTCGGCAAATCTGGTAGAGTTGTCTGCGTAGAGATTATCAAGCAGAACAATCCGCGTGCAGCACGCGTAGTGAAGAACGCAATCTACCGCTCACCACAGTGGAGTCCAGGTATGGAGGATGGCAAACCCGTAAATGTCAGCTATGTCTTTCCGGTCAATCTCCGAGGTACCGAGAGCTATTAGAACAATGCCTGTTAGGAATTCCTAACAGGCATTTGATTTATAGGCAAGCACACAACTCTACTCCATCGGGAAAATGCGTATCTCCGTTACACCATCAACAGCAGCCTTGAGTGCCTCGATATCGGTCTTTTCCTCTACCTGACCGTAGTGGTAAGGGTAGAAAATCTTTGGCTGGATAGCCTTGACAACGCGAGCCGCCTGCTCAACGGTCATTGTGTAAGGCTGATTAACAGGAAGGAATGCTATATCAACATCCTTTAGGGCAAGTACATCATCATTATCCTCTGTATCGCCCGCAACATAGATAGTCGTACCACCAAGGGTAATAAGATAGCCGCAATCCTCACGAGACTGTGGGTGGAAATCTGTATGGCCCTCCGAGATATTATAAGCCGCAACGGCTCTCACAGTCACGCCCTCAACGGACATAGAGATAGCCCTTGGAAGCATTGTAACACAGTCGTGTTCAAAGGCCTCAGCAGAGGTTTTGTCGCACAGCACAACAGTCTTCTCTGTCTGGAGTTTCTCAATTGTAGAGAGCTCAAGGTGGTCATAGTGCGAATGGGTAACAAGTATAAGGTCCGCCTTTGGCTGGCTCTGCCAATCAAACTCGCCCACAGGGTCAACATATATCTGAATACCATTCCATGCAATGCCAAGCGAGGCGTGAGCGTAGAATGTAAATGTAATCTTTGAGCCATCGGCAGCAGTGACACTATCCTGAGGATAGGTGGTCGGGCTCTTCTTTGCGCAACCAAAAAGTGTTGAAAGAATTGACATAAGTAGTAATAGTTTTTTCATCGTTTTATAATTTTACATCTACAAATTTAGGATTTTTTGACGAATAATTCAATATTTAGAGTTACTTTTGCGCTATAATTAGGTCTAAAAGATGTATATTATAAAGAAAATAGTCAAGATATTAGTATCAATAGTGCTATTTGCACTGCTGGCTGTCACTGTAACTGGTGTAAGTTATGTACACGATTTTCGCGAGCCACAACCATTCTCAGGCCCTGACATTTTCAATCCTTATCGCAACTTAGACACTACCCACTGCTGGAAACGCGCAAACTTTCACACACACTCTCGCGTAGAGGGTCCGCTTAACGAGTGCGAATATACTGCAGAGCAAACCTACGACAAGTACCGAGAGTTTGACTACGACATTGTAACCTTCTCAAACCACAACCAGATTATACCCCATCCTGCTGGCGATAGTCTACATATGAATCTATATGAGCATGGTTACAACCTCTTGAAGTTCCACAAGCTTGTCTTTGGTAGCGAGTCGGTAAACTATTTTGACCATCTTATTCCTCTATTTGCGTTCCAACGACAGACCCAGATAGATATGCTTGCTGACGAGGCGGATATTGTTGTACTAAACCATCCGCTGCGAACAAATGCCACCTTTGACAGCCATATGCAAAAGCTCTCAGGCTACAATATTATTGAACTTGATAGCGGGCGAAGCACAGATAACAGATATTGGGATACAGCCCTTAGTGCAGGCAGATACAGCTTTGCGCTTGCAAATGACGACCTTCATAAACCAGACCGTACTGGCGCTATTTCCGTAAGAAGCAACTTCCTCTGCACACCAACTGCGGAGTACAAAGATATAAAGCAGACTCTTCTTGACGGCTGTTTCTACTCTATGCGTACGCCCGACTATGGAGGCGGTGACTGGGAGGTAAAAATAGCAAAAAACAGAGTGATACCAAATATTAAAAATATAGGTACAACGGATTGTGGCGAGGTATTTATCTCACTCTCACAAAAAGCGGACAGCATCAAGGTAATTGGGCAAAATCACACAACCCTACTTGCTGCATATGGCACAGATTCTGTAGGATATAAGATGCGAGCAGAGGACCCATACAGCCGTTTTACCGCCTACTTTGCAGATGGTGAGGTTATATACACCAATCCATTTGCGCGCTACGATGCCGAGCTAAGTTCTTCCCCATTCCAGAGCCAACCCACACCAGTAAATATTCCACTAACAGTGCTGTTTAACCTCTCTCTTGTCGTTGCAGCAGCAGGTATTGTGGTGTTATATAAAATGATTTTCTTATGGTAAAACTATTCAGACAGACAAAAAGCATAACCTTTATAAGCGCAGTACTAAGCATCTATACCCTACTGGCATACCACTACCCACTATTTAGCGTTATTATTGAGAATCTTGAGGGTGGATTTAACAGCGTAATTATCACTGCAGGCTTTGCCGTGCTGATGCTTGCTGCCAATTTCTTCTTCTACAACCTTATCCTATACCTCACTCGCTCAGTCGGCAAGTGGATTGTAGCCTTTACGCTTTTAGGTGATGCGATAATGCTCTACTTTGTAAACACCTACGATGTGCTTGTAACAGACTCAATGATGGGCAATGTTTTTAACACAAAATACTCTGAGGCATCCGGATTCTTCTCCGTCGCAGCAATATTCTACGTTCTGCTGCTGGGTGTGCTCCCTGCCACTATACTGCTACTGCAGCAGATTGACTACAAAAGTCCTAAACGCTTTGGAGTAAACACAGGAGTTGCTATAGCTACAATGGCGGCAATGGTAGCGATAAATATCAACAACTTTACATGGATTGACCGACATGCCACAAAGCTCGGCAGTCTACTGATGCCTTGGTCGTACACTGTAAATAGTATCCGATACTACAACGCCGAGCGTAAGCGCAATCAGAAGGAGATTTTACTACCCGATGCCACAATAGCAAATAATAACAAGGAGGTGGTAGTACTTATTATCGGAGAGTCTGCTCGAAAGGAGAACTTCTCGCTCTACGGCTACGACAAGCAAACCAATCCATTACTTGAAAACCAGACTGTTACAACGCTAAACGCAAAGTCAGCCGCTACATACACAACAGCTGGCGTAAAGGCAATTCTTGACCATAAGCCAACAGACAAACTCTATGAGATTTTGCCAAATTATCTCTATCGCGCAGGTGTGGATGTAGTATGGCGAACAGCCAACTGGGGTGAGCCACCAGTGCATATTGAGAAGTATCAGAAAGTTGCCGACCTAAAGGCTCAATACCCCGATGCGGATGATAAATACGACGGCATACTAACTGTTGGACTTAAGGAGGTTGTAGAGTCGAGCAGCGCTGACAAAGTTCTGATTATTCTGCACACATCTACAAGTCATGGACCGACATACTTTAGTAAGTATCCATCAGAGTTTGAGCGTTTTACACCTGTCTGCACAACTGTTGAGATGGCAAAAGCGGTGCATAGCGAGTTGATAAATGCATACGACAACACAATCCTTTATACAGACTATCTTGTAAATGAGGTGATAGAGAGCATGAAATCTCTTACAACACACCGCAGCTGTGTAATATTTATCTCCGACCACGGCGAGTCGCTGGGTGAGAACAATCTATACATGCACGGCGTACCAATGGCAATGGCTCCAAAGGAGCAGGTCGAGATTCCATTTATTGTATGGACTTCGGACAACTCTGCAATAAAGTCTATAGACGAGGCGGGGCAGTACCATATCTTCCACAGCACAATGGACTTTTTGAGTGTTGAGAGCCCAGTATTCGATAGTCAGAAGACAATCTTTGAGTAGTCGTTTGCCATTTAGCAAAAAATCGTTACCTTTGCTATGTAAATTTTTAACAATAGGTTCTATGAAAAGATTTTTAATGCTTGCTCTATGCGGAGTTATTGCTTTATCCGCTAGCATCGCAAGCGCTTCCACCAATGGTGGTGACCGCATTTTGGGAGTTTACAAAGCAGTGAAGGATGGTGCAGTGTCGAAGGTTCGTATCTCTAAAATCGGTGACAATGCCTACAAAGCCCAGGTTTTCTGGCTTGAGAAGGATAAGAATCCTGATGGAAGCATCCGTACAGACCTCAAGAACCCCGACCCTGCAAAACGTAAGACCCCATCTAACCAAATCGTGCTGATTGAGAGCGTAAGCTACGACAGCAAGGAGGGCGTTTGGAACAATGGTAACATCTACGACCCAACATCTGGAAAGGTGTACAAAACAGTTGTAGACTTCACAGACGAGAAGACCCTGCGAGTTCGCGGCTACCTCGGTCCATTTTCAAAGAGTCTCTACTGGCACAAGATTGAAGAGTAAACAACAAAGAGTCCGTTGCACTTGCAGCGGGCTATTTTTTGATTTTTCTTGAATATAATAAGAGCCTCCGTTATTGCATACGAAGACTCTTACGGTATTGATTAACATTTTAAGGCTTAAATATCCTTGATAGGGAGAAACTCCTCTCCGGAAACAAAGACTGTTGTTCCTGTATATTTATCAACAATTGGCAGCATTACTTCCTTCTGACTCTTTCTTAGCAAT
>CAJGDC010000062.1 GCA_904502005.1 uncultured Alistipes sp. | reverse complement strand
TATGAGAATAAGAAGCAGATAAATCTGGTGTTGAGCCGAAATGGGATGGCTACATTGGGCTCAAAAAATAAAGAGGATGCATATATTCTCTCCTCCTCAGAATATAATGCCTACAGCGCATATAACCTCAGTTTTAAGTATGGTTTTGATAACTCGTTAGCAGGAAAGGGTACTGATGAGAGGGCTGTGCGTGCTGTATATGCTTTTGAGAAAAATAGTATCACAAAGAGTAGAACATCTGCTCCATATAAGGTAGGCGACTACTACAACGATGGCGTAAAGGAGGGTGTGGTCTTTGAGGTTGATTCAGACGGCTATCACGGCAAGATTGTAAGTATGACACAATCGTCAAATGGTTTGGATTGGAGTTATGAAGACAAAATTTTAATAAAGGCAAAGCACGAAACAGATGGCTTAGATAATTTAGTAAAAGTCTCTCGCAGAAAAGATTGGCGAAAAAACTATCCAGCCTTTGCGTGGTGCGTTGATTTGGGCGAGGGTTGGTATCTCCCGGCAATAGGTGAATTGCAGAGCCTTTTTGCTGCCTATGAAGCTGTGAATAAAACACTTGTAGCGTACGGCGGAGAGAGGCTCTATAAGGATGAAGAGTATTGGTCTTCAACCGAATACCCTAAAAAGGATGGTGCTTATTTCAAAGCATACGCCTACCACAAAGAAAAGGGCGTGATATACATTTCAGGAAACAAATTTGCTAATTATACAGTTCGTGCGGTGAGTTGGTTTTAATAGTAGAATATGAAAAGAGTTGTAAATAATTTGGGATTTTGGATACTTGTGGCGATGGTCGCAGGTATTATTGTGGGTGTCACTATGGGTGAAGGTGCAGGGGTATTTGCACCACTTGGGACACTATTTATTCAGCTTATAAAGATGCTTGTCATCCCACTGGTGGCGGTGTCGATTATCTCAGGCGCAGCGACACTTGGTGGTAGTCGCTCGGCAGGTAAGATTGGTGTGGTGAGTATCGGCTACATAATGCTGACCACAGTAATATCTATTGTTATCGCCATAGCTGCAGGGCTTATTTTCAAGCCGGGGGCGGGACTTAGCGCAGAGAGTGTTGGACTGATAAATTCAGCCGCTACATCAGCAGAGCAGGCAGCCTCTACGCCAGGATTTTGGGATACTGTTATAGGTATGATTCCAGCCAATCCAATTCAGTCGCTTGCCGATGGTAATATACTGCAAATAATTGTCTTTGGGCTATTCTTGGGCTTTGGTATCGCTGCGCTGAGTGGCGAAAAGCGTAATAAAATAATCTCTGGACTCAACTATATTCTTGAGGCGTTAATCTGGTGCATCGGTAAGGTGATGCTTGTGGCACCAATCGGTGTCTTTGGACTTATGGCAGAGGCGACGGGTACATTTGGCTTCGATGTTCTGCTTAAGGTGGCCAATCTGCTGTGGGTGGATTTGCTGGCGGTGCTTGTGATGGGGTTGGCTGTCTATCCGATTACTATTGCGCTATTGTCAAGGGTTGGGGTTGTGGAGTTCTTTAAGGCAATGTTACGCCCACAGATTATAGCCTTCTCGACAGCATCATCTATGGCGACACTGCCTGTGACTATGGCGGCGTGCGATAGCTTGGGAATCGGTAAGCAGACCTCTGGCTTTGTTGTTCCACTTGGCGCTACGATAAATATGACAGGTAATGCAATCTACTATACACTTGTTGCGCTATTCTTTGCTCAGTTTTATGGTATAGAGCTAGGAGTGGCTCAGTATGTGGCAATTACCGTCACTGCATCGCTCGGCTCAATAGGTCAGGCGGGCGTTCCGGGTCCGACACTGATGGTGGTAGCTGTGCTTGTTAGCGCAGGTATTCCTATTGAGGGCTTGCCACTACTATATGCGCTTGATAGAATCTTTGATATGATTCGCACCGTGCTAAATATTACTGGCGATGCGGCTTGTGCGGCTGTGACAGATAGATTTGCAGAGTAGATGAAGGCCTTGATTGATTTACTGCACCGTGAGGGCTGCTCTTGCGTTATTAGAAATGGAGAGCAGGTGCGTACGTTCTGGGAGCGTGGTGTGAAGGATTTACATCGGCTATACACCTCAGAGCCCAATTTTCTTCGTGGGGCAGATGTTGCCGATAAGGTTATAGGCAGGGCTGCTGCGGCGCTGATGATTATGGGTGGAGTGAAGAGAGTCTATGCAGATACTATGAGCGCACTGGCCCTTGAGCTATTCTCAAAGAGTGATGTGGTTGTGAGCTACTCTGAGTTGGTTCCGCACATTATAAATCGTAGCAAGAGTGGACTGTGTCCACTTGAGAGTGCGACCAAAGATATTTGTAGCCTGGAGCAGATATTCGAGATAATTGACAACTTTGTCCGCGAGCTGTCTAAACAATAAATAGTAAATATCACCCGTTTTGTTGGAGGATATAATAAATTGTTGTACCTTTACATCAATTTAGGAGAGTGTTGCTATGAGAAAAATCATTTTTGCACTGCTGGCGGTTGTGGCCTATCAGGCAGTTGCTCAAGATAGTGTGGTGGAGCGACCAGATTCGCTGACAACTGTTGTTCGTAACATCTCAGTTCCAAAGACTGAGTGGCTATCACCATTTACAAAGGTGGTGGTTGATGGTCCGATAAACATCACATTTAAGCGTGTAGATACAGACGAGGGGCTGAAGATTGTCTATGACACCAAGGGAAATATATCATCTCGTTTCCGTGCCGGTGTGGATAAGAATGGCGTGCTTCAGATTATGGAGCGTGTAGATAGCAAGCAGACAGTTGTTCCAACAGAGGTTACTGTGTGGTTTAAGAGCCTGGATAATATCTCAATCTCTCGTGCTACGGCTGTTTTTGAAGATGCTGTGGAGCAGAAGATTATGGATGTCTATATCAAGGCGGGAGCCAATGTCACTATGGATATAGATGCCCTTGATGCGCTTGTAGAGTGTACAGGTAAGAGCCGACTAAAGATTGGTGGTAAGGCTCGCTACTTTAAGCTCGACATATCAACAGCCAAGATGGAGGGTATAGCTCTGCAGACCGTTGCGGCAAATATAGACGCTTCGCACGAGGCGGAGGTGCGTGTTGCTGTAAGTGAGCGACTTGAGGCGGTGACAAGCACTGCGGCTAAGTTGTACTACAAGGGTAGACCTACCATTATCCGAAACAAGAACTCGCTCTTTGGTGGCGAGATATTGGCTGTAGAGTAGTATGAAGAGCTTTCTAAAGGAGCTTTCAGAACAGCTCTACAATAGGTATGGGCGACAAATATCTACACTGACCATTCTATTTCCATCACAGCGAGCAAGGCTATTCTTTACCGAGGCGCTAAGTGAGGTGAGTGGTGGGGTTGTGTGGGCTCCGCGCTTTGCTACCATTGACGAGCTGATGTCGGGCATCTCGGAGCTACGCTCGGCAGATCGTCTGAGGCTTATCGCTGAGTTGTATACAATCTATTCAAAGTATCACAAGGAGGAGTTTGATAGCTTCTACCACTGGGGTGATATGCTTATTGCCGACTTTGATATGGTGGATAAGTATATGGTCGATGCGGTGCAGCTATTTACTAATGTCGCTGATATTAAGGAGATTGAGGCTGATACGAGCTACCTTACAGATGAGCAACGTGAGTATCTGAGCCGCTTCTGGAATACGATAAACAATGTGGGTAGTATTGGCGAGCAGAAGGAGCGCTTTCTGAAGATATGGCGATCGCTGCCAACTATCTATATAGAGTATAAGAGCCACCTGCGAAGATTGGGTATTGGCTATACAGGTATGATTTATCGCGATGCGGCTGAGAAGATTAAGGCCTCAGAGATGCCTCTACTTCCACAGCGAAGGTATGTCGTGGCGGGCTTTAATGCGCTGAGCGACTGCGAGAAGGTGCTCTTTGACCACCTCAAGAATGCATACGAGGCGGACTTTGCGTGGGACTATAGCGACTACTATTATCAGAGTGAGGTGCAGGAGGCTGGTCGTTTTATGCGCCAGAATATAGAGCGTTATCCATCTACGCTCTCAATATCGCACACCAATCTTACAAAAAACATCGCAAAGCTCACGGTAGCCTCGACGGCGACATCGGTGGCGCAGTGTAGCTATGTGTCGCAGATTCTGCAGCAGATTGCTGAGCGCAATGAGGATGGTACTATTAAGCCATTTGACCGCAATACAGCCATTGTGCTTACTGACGAGAATCTTCTTGTACCACTGCTATACGCTCTGCCTCAGGATATTAAGGGCAAGCAAGCAGATGGTAGAGATGGAGTTAATGTGACGATGGGTTATCCCCTTAAGGCGACATTTGCCTACTCGTTTGTCGAGCGACTGCTTGAACTGCAAAGTCATGTGCGTGAAAAGGATGGTGAGGAGCTATTCTACTACGTTGATGTGGAGGGTCTGCTCACTCACCACTACCTATCGGACAAGGGGTCGGAGAGTATTGCTCTGCTTCGAAAACAGATTGCCGAGGAGCGAATTTATAACGTGCAAAAGTCTATGCTCAGCGTGCTGCCATTTGCTGAGTCAATATTTACTACGGTAAGTAGTGCAGAGGGTTTGATTGAGTATATAGACAATGCCCTGAAGCAGATACTTGCGCTCACTGAGGCGAGAGAGGAGAATAGGGTAGAGATTGAGTATATTGTGCGTATAAGCACGGCTCTGCGTCAGCTGCTTAATATGGTTAGAAGTTGCAACATTGAGCTGACAATAAAGCTCTGCACCTCGCTTATCCGTCGCCATCTGCAGTCGGTAAGGGTGCCTTTTGAGGGCGAGCCGCTGGAGGGTCTGCAGATTATGGGTATCCTTGAGACCCGTAACCTTGACTTTAAGAATGTGATTATACTCTCAATGAGCGAGAGCAACTTCCCTGGTACAAAGATTACCGACAACTCATATATCCCTTACTCACTGCGTTTTGCATACAATATGCCTACGCAAGAGCACCATCAGGGTGTCTATGGATACTACTTCTATCGCCTTATTGAGCGTGCGGAGCGTGTGTGGTTGCTATACAGCTCTACGCCAGACGAAAAGGGTAGTGGCGAGCCAAGCCGTTACATCCGCCAATTGCAGTATGAGTCGGGGTTGCCTATAGAGTTTGTGAAGGTCGTAAGCACGGTAAATGTTGTTCGTAGTGAGCCGATAACCATTCAGAAGGATAGCCGTGCTATGCAGGTGCTTGACAGCTATACAAGTGGTCAGAAGAGGTTGTCGCCAACGGCACTATCTACATATGTGCAGTGCCCAATGCGATTCTTCTATCGCTATGTGGCAGGGCTGAAGGTTGCAGACCCGCTTGAGGAGGGGCTTGATAATAAGGACTTTGGTAATATCTTCCATACGGCGGCAGAACTGCTCTATACAGAACTGATTGGTAAGGGCGACACCTTGCACTCGTTATTGCAGATAACAGATAACCAAATTGCGCAGGCGGTGGATAGGGCTATTGCCGAAGTGTGCTTTGGTGGGGCAGATGTGGCGAGAGTAACACTTACTGGCGAGCTTAGCATCGTAAGGCGAATTGTGATAAGGTATCTGAAGCATAACCTTATTGCTTATGATGTTGCAAATCATGATTTTACGGTGCGCGACCTTGAGAAGACCTTTAGCTATCCATTTGCCTTTGAGTCGGCAGGGAAAGAGTGTCAGATAACCCTTGAGGGTCGTGCGGATAGAATAGATACGCTTGCAGATAACTCACTGAGGATTATTGACTACAAGACCGGTGAGGAGCATCTCTATTTTGCGGGCTTTGAGGCGCTATTTAATGGCAAGGCGTCACAGCGTCAGAGCAATACTATTAACACGCTGATGTACGCCATGATTGCAAGCCGTAGGTATAACTGCGACGTGCAGCCTGCGCTATACTATCTGAGGGATATGAATAGTGCGGAGTACTCGCCACTGCTGCGTGAGGGTCAGGGTCGTGGTCGTGGGGCGGAGCCGATTGTGCGTTACAGCGCTATTGCGGAGGCGTTTGAGCAGCAGGTTATGGGTGTGCTCTCACAGCTCTTTGACCCGAGCGTGCCGTTCTGCCAAGCTCAGGATGAGAATAGTTGCAACAATTGTGACTATGCAAAGCTCTGTAATAGAGGTAAAAAGCAGGTTGAGTAGAGTAGTTTTGCGCTTTTGGGTATAATTTAGTATCTTTGCCGAAAATATATTGATATGGCTAATAATAACATCGTATTTGGCATCCGCCCCGTGGTGGAGGCGATAGAGTCTGGCAAGCAGATTGAGAAGATTTACATCCGCAAGGGTGCGGAGGGACAGCTTATGGCGGAGGTGCGTGACCTCTGTTTTCGCCATCGTCTGCGTGTGCAGGAGGTGCCTGTGGAGAAGCTCAACCGCCTTGTAAGGGGTAGCCACCAGGGTATTATTGCTCAGATTGCCGAGATTGAGTATGTCGAGGTGCAGGATATCCTTGACCGTGTGCCAGAGGATGAGACACCGCTGATTGTTCTGTTTGACGGTGTTACGGATGTGCGCAACTTTGGCGGTATTGCCCGCAGTGCGGAGTGTGCTGGTGCGCATGGTATTATCACCTCGCTCAAGAGCTCTGCGCCCGTAAATGCGGAGGCTATGAAGTCGAGTGCGGGTGCGCTGACACGTATCCCTGTGGCGCGTGTGGGCTCGGTGAGAAATACAATCAAGGCTCTTCAGACTGAGGGCTTTCAGGTTGTGGCTGCGACAGAGCATAGCCGTAAGTTGATGTACGATGCCGACCTACGTAAGCCTACAGTGATTATTATGGGCTCGGAGGAGAAGGGTATCTCAAAGGAGGTGCTCAAGCTCTGTGACGAGCAGCTGGCAATACCTATGATTGGAGCTATTGAGTCGCTCAACGTATCTGCTGCGGCGGCAATTATGCTCTTTGAGGTGGTACGTCAGAGAATTGGAGATTAGGAGATACAAATGGCAGATTTTAAGAATATCAACATACGCAACAAGAGGGCAACCTTTGACTACGAGATTCTTGAGGAGTATACAGCAGGCGTAGTGCTTGTGGGTACTGAAATCAAGTCTATCCGTATGGGTAAGGTCTCGATGGTGGATAGCTACTGCTACTTCTCGGATGGGGAGCTGTGGATTCGCGGTGTCAATATTGCCGAGTACAGCTGGGGCACCTGCAACAACCACATCCCAAAGCGTGACCGCAAGCTACTCCTTACAGCCAAGGAGCTGGCGAAGCTCTCGCGTTCGCTGCAGGATAGGGGACTTACGGTTGTTGGTCTGCGTCTATTCCTCAATGAGCGTGGGCTTGCGAAGATTGTTATTGGACTGGCTCGAGGTCGTAAGAGCTACGACAAGCGCGAGTATCTGAAGGCTAACGATGCTCGTCGTGAGATGGACCAGGCTATGAAGCGTTATAAATAGAGAGATGATATGGCGTTAATATTATGCATAGAGACCGGAACGGACATCTGCTCTGTGGGTCTTGTTCAGAATGGAGAGTTGATTTCACTCAGAGAGAGTGACTCAGGGCGCGACCACGCAAAGAAGGTGGCTGTCTATGTAGATGAGCTGCTGGAGCAGAACAACTTGCAGCCAGAGGATTTGGATGCTGTGGCTGTGGGTGAGGGTCCAGGCTCATATACTGGTCTTAGAATCGGTGTGAGCTTTGCCAAGGGGCTCTGTTACGGAGTGGGTAAGCCGCTTATTGCAGTAAGTTCGCTTGCATCGCTTACTGCAGTGGCTATGGAGGACTATGAGGCTGGTATTCTGGATATTGACAACTGGGATAGCTCACTGCTCTGTCCGATGATTGACGCACGCAGAATGGAGGTATATACCCAGATTTTTGATAGCAAAGGCGTGGCGAAGAGCGATGTAAAGGCTGAGGTTATTGATGAGAATAGCCTTGAGAGCTACCGCAGAGAGTGCGAGAACTTTATCGTCTTTGGTAGTGGCGCGGCAAAGTGCACTCAGACCCTCGGCGCAACGCTTATAGATATCACCCCGTCAGCTCGTGGTATGGCACGCATAGCGGAGCAGAAGTACAACAGCGGCGAATTTGTAGACGTGGCCTACTTTGAGCCATACTACCTCAAGGATTTTGTCGTAACGACATCAAAGAAAAACCTACTGTTTAAGTAGGTTTTTCGCTATTAGCTATTAGCCGTTAGCCATTAGCTTTTTCTGGTATCCGCTACGCGGATAGATATAAGTCGCCGCAGGCGACACCACTATAAGGCCAATAGCTAATAGCCAATGGCCAATAGCCGACTTGCCACCTGCCACATCGTCACAGGGGTGTGAAACAATGTGTCATGGGTGGCAACAGCTACTCTCCCTCGACAAGTTCCAGTTCGTAGACGGCCTTCTCCCACTCGTGCATCAGGTGGTCAAGTTGCTGCTTAAGGGCGTCGTATGCCAAATAATCCTC
>CAJGDC010000061.1 GCA_904502005.1 uncultured Alistipes sp. | reverse complement strand
GTGGAGGTAATGTTGCAGCCTTTATCCGTTCACTGATTGGAGTAGATAGAAGAGAGGCTTTGGAGAAATTTAGTGATTTCCTGAATGATAGTGAACTCAATGCTGAACAGGAGGATTTCTTGAATACCATCGTTCAGTATGTTTGCGAGAATGGCGACATCACAAAGGAGATTGTGGTGAATGAGTCTCCATTTGATGAGCGTTTAGTTCTATTCACTCCATATATGATTCCTCTTGGAAAGTATATCGATAATATCCATAATGTGATTATTCCACAAGGTACGCAAACAGGCACCTATGTTTGATAAATATAGCTGTGTCTATATAGAGATAACACCCAAAAACTGACAAATAATTCACTTGGAATTATTTTCAAGTTAGTAGTGTATAAAATTGTCGAAAAACAGGCTGAAATTCTTGAAATATTGAATTGTAGAAGTGGGGAAAGGCGGCTAAAATTCTATTTGCAGCTGCTGAAATGGAACACGCAGAACATAGATAACATTGGATTACAACCATTGAGGATGTTGAAGCAGACCAAACAAATTATATTTAGAGGATTGTGAGCAACTCAGTTCCATTGGCAATTTCAAAAAGCATATAAAGCCCCCAACTACCACTACCTTTCAGCATTGGTTTTCCAAGTAAACAAGTGATAGATATTTGATAAAACTTTATAATTTATTGATTTTTAATATTATATATTCTTTTTATTTTAATTAAGTATCTATGTTGAAGATATAGAGAATTATATGGAATAATCTTTTAATTTATTGATTATTAGTATTTTATATTAAATAGTATATACTTCTGTATAGATACAGTAATCCCCTTATGGGAATCTCAAGAATACCTATCCTTGTGCGTTAAGATGTTAAGTTTAGAGAGATAAGGGTTCTTTTGTGTTTCGCTCAGATTAAGTAGCCTCTATACTACTTAAAATCCTGATTTCCTTAAGGCATCAATCAGGAATCTCTCCTATATAGCATCCATTTTTGACGATAGAGGGGACCGCTTCATCCTATGTGCCTCGATACCTATTCGGCTCTATTACAACCCTCCGTATAAGCCTCGCCCTGTTCTGCTTACTGATTGCATTGCTACGAGGCTGAATCTACACTATGCCGTGTAGTCGTCTGCCATTTTAAGATTGTTTTGTTAATTATATTTGTCGGACTGTTCACAATCAGCCCATTGGCAATTTCAATTTTTATAAATATACAAATAATAATTGAGAAAATCAAGTGTTTTTTCAATCATTCCTATATATAAATAGTTGGTAAGTTTGAAAAGTTTAGAAAGATGAAAACTTTTTTTCTAAAAAAGTAATGCCCTAACCATAATAGGTCAGGGCATTTCCTACAATCCATTATTGGTAGTGCTATCACTCTTCTGTATTGGGATTTGTGACCAATAGCGTTCAAGCCCTTTGCTGATGTTTGTAGAGTGACTTAAACTCTTCCTTCTACCCTTTAAGGCTGTAGAGATTTTCTTCTTTGTGATGTCTGATAGACCTCTTTGTTTTCTTTTATACTCCATATCAAAACCTATTTTACTATAAATAGTTCGTAGGTTTGAAAAGTATAGTAGGTTGAGTATTTTTTTGTGTAATTTTTTTGTGAAAATTTTTGCGACCAATAGTCCGTACCCATTCCTACTAAGCCTACCGCTATAAGATTTGGTAGGCTAATTAGGCTAAATAGACTTTGCTCTTTGAAGGGGGAGTTCATCCGCTAATTTCGGGTAAAAATGGCACTAAAATTTGAGGGAAATTATGGCTATTTTTGCTGTGATTTGTGGATGAAATATTTTTATCTTATCTTTAAGAAAAATTTCAAGTATGGAAGCAATCAAGGCATTGTTGAATGAACTAAGAAGATGTGAGATAATAAATGACTATAAGGTCTATTTCTCTTATAATGATATCACCTTAGAGGAGACTTCTATGGCATTTCAAAAACGATTACATCGCCTATATGAAGATGCGTTGCTTGAAATTCCATTCCTGAGCACAGAGGCAAAGGGAGGTTTTATCAATATCATCGATAGGTATGCAGAATCACAGAGGCTCTTTGATGTTCCCGATGAATCTATCTTGGAATCTATGAATAGGGAGATAGAGGCGGGAAATACCAATGTAAGCCTTAGAACGGAGCGTGACTTCGTGAAAATGATATGTGAATGTGTATCCTTGCAAAAGTATTATCTTAATGAGTTTGCTGCTGCTATTGGTTATACCTCAACAGGTAGCCCGACAACTACATCTGTTGAAGTTAAGGAGCAAGTATCTACTTCTGATGCAAACTTAATAAAAGGAGTAAAAGGTTTGGCTGCGTTTCTTGATTGTGGAACCAATACCGCACAAAACATCATCAATGATGGAGTTCTTCTGAAAAAGAAGATTCAGTATTGTACAGGTGATGGTTGGAGATTCAGGAAAGATAAATTGACTGATTTACTCGAAAAAGAACCTGAAATCTTGAAAAAAGTACGCAAAAAGAAGGTTTAAGACTCCAATTTTTGGGTGAATTTTTGGGTGATGACAAAAAGAAAAACGATGTAAGTTGCTGATTATCAGTCTCTTACATCGTCCTCTTTGTAGTGGATAGGGGATTCGAACCCCTATGTCGTGCGTGAGAGGCACGTATCCTAGCCCTTAGATGAATCCACCATCTTTCTCATTGCGAGTGCAAAGATAGAGCAAAAATTTTTATCCTCCAAATTTTTTGCAAACTTTTTTGCAAATTTTTTACATGTATTTTGGAGCGCTGTGTATAAGCGGTTGTAAGTCAGTGTCTTATATATGTTCAGCAACCCAGTTGGTAAGTTCTACAAACTGAGCCACCGATAACTGTTCTGCTCGGGTGGTGAAGAGAGGATGCTCTGCGCCACCGAAGTTTCCAAAGACTGACTTAAGAGAGTTGCGCAACATTTTACGGCGTTGGCCGAACGAAGCCTTGACAACCTTCACGAACAGCGCCTCGTCGCAATCCAACTTGGTGGTGTTATTACGGCGAAGGCGAATGACGGCACTCTTGACCTTTGGAGGTGGGTTAAAGACCTTCTCCGACACGGTAAAGAGGTACTCAATATCGTACCACGCCTGTAGCAGCACGCTCAAAATTCCGTACTCACGTGAACCGGGAGGTTCGGCAATACGGACAGCAACCTCTTTTTGAATCATACCCACGCATTGAGGTACAAGGTCGCGGTTCTCGATAATCTTAAAGAAGATTTGAGAGGATATATTATAAGGGAAGTTGCCTATAACGCGCACGCCATCGGGAAATAGTTCGCGGAGGTTCATCTTCAGAAAATCACCCTCAATAAGTCTTGGAGCAAACTCCGGATAGTGTGCGTGTAGGTATTCGACGCTCTCGGAGTCAATCTCGGCGCCGAATGTTGTAATATCTGAGCGCTGGAGTAGGTACTGGGTCAGCACACCCATGCCACAACCAACCTCCAGCGTCGCCACGGGTTCAGTCTCTGCACGCTCGGTAAGTGAGTTGCAGATCTTCTGGGCGATATTAAGGTCGGTGAGGAAGTGCTGACCCAGAGCCTTCTTTGCGCGTACTTCTGTTGCCATAGTGGGCTATAAGAAGCGGTGAGAGTCCTGTTCAACCACTGCACTACGGGTAGTAGAGCCCTTGATATCTGTAGGGATTGTCTTCTTCTCAAATACTGAGATGTCGTCTGTAAAGTCTACATTTGTCAAGGATAGCTGACCTGCCATGTTGATTGAGGCGGTATAGCCATTAGTAGCACCCCAGCTCTTGCCGTCAGAGTACTTGCCAGTGATAACGCTGTCGGTAATAAGATAGGTGCCTGTGTAGTGCTTATACTGCGGGGCGGTGAAGTCGCGCTGATAGAGGTCAAAGGTGTTGTCGCTCTTGAACTCTACATATACATCTATAATATCTGCAGTATCATCAGTGAGCAGTGGGCTCTTTGTCAGCTGCCACTCGCCCAGAACGCCTTTTATAAGAGGATTCTCGTTCTTCTTGCCAAAGCAGCCTACCATTGTAACAACGCTCAATAGCAATACGGCTGCCATTAAAATCTTTTTCATATCTAATTTAGTTATAGTCTACTATGTAATTTTTACAACCAACCGCCATTTGTCGCAAATGAGCGTGAAAGGATAGCCACTTTGCAAGTTACCAACATACCGCCAGTAGCCTCGTTGCTACCTACGGCATTACCGCCGGCGATAAATGTTATTGTAGCGATTGCAGAGCCTGGCTTGGTACACTTGAGCTGAAGTTTGCCGGTCTTTGAGATGACGATGTCGCCCTCAATGCCGAGCTTTGCTCTGTCAGCCTGCGGTAAAGAGATTGAGATTGTTGGATAACCATCCTTGTCTGTCATGCTTGTAGGGTTGCCACCGATAACATCAGTTAGGTCTACTGTTACTCTGTTGCCGGTGCGGACAGTAACACAAGGGATACCCTCGACATTCATCAACGCCTTAAATGCATCGATATAACCAACGCCCATCTTGCCCTTGAATGTATTGAGTGGAATCTGAACCAACGAGGAGCCATTAACAGACAACTTATTGCCAGTACAGTACTGGTCAATGTTGTGTGTTGAGCGAACCAAGATGTCGCGCAACTCAAGAGTTGTGAGCTTCTTTTTCAGCTGTAGAGAGTGCGCAACTGCCAGAGCAGCGATACCTGATACATGAGGACACGCCATAGATGTACCCTGCATATAGCCGTAGTTTGCACCCTTGGTGTATCGTGTTGAGTATACGCTTGAGTTGTCCTCGCCAGTGTTGTCTGTATAGTACTTCTGGAGGTAATCTCCACCTGGAGCGGCAAGAGTAGAACCAGGACCATGGTTTGTGTAGTATGCAGGAGTGTAGTTGCAACTCATAGCGGTAACGCAGATATAGTCGCGATATGCGCCTGGATAACTTGGATAGTCAAGCTTGGCATTTCCTGCGGCAAAGATTACAATACCACCCTCAAGGACATCGCCACCACCATATTTTGTAAAGTAATCAATAGCCTTTCTTACAGAGCTGTTCTGTGGAGTGAATACGCTGTCAGACATATACTTTCCAGGGTAGCCCCAGCTACAGTTTGCAATAGCAGCGCCATTGTCAGCAGCATACTGGAATGCGCGTGCGGCGCAAGTATCAGTACCTGAAGGCCATGCGCTTGAGTTGTATAGAGGATCGGTTTCAGGAAGCTCGTGGAAGGTCTGGCAAGACATAAGACGAACACCGTCGCCCTTACCGGTACCACCAGCAACACCACAACCACCAATACCGTTGTTATTTACCGCAGCAATAGTACCACCAACGTGAGTACCGTGGTCTGACTCATTCTCTTTTAGAGCTGTTGAACCATTGTATAGGTAGGTTACGAAGTTCACGCCGTGAACATCGTCAATATATCCATTACCATCATCATCCTTACCAGCAACGCCACTCTTCTCAGCCTCATTGACCCACATATTGGCAGCAAGGTCTGGGTGTGTAGGCTTTACGACATTGTCAATGATAGCCACGACAATGCGATTATCGCCAGCAGTAATATCCCACGCCTCACCAGCGTTAATATCGGCACCCTTCTTAACGCCAGAGAAGACATTTGTGTCGCCGATGTTGATATAGTGCCACTGCTTATCAAGGTCTGGGTCGTTGAATGCAGGGTAGAGCTTGCCACGAGTTGCAGGTGCTGCAGATGGCTGAGTAGCGGTGTTGCTAACCTGTGCGTCACCGATATTCTCAAGGCGAGAGTTGAGCTGAACAATAGCCACCTCATCTACAGAGGCAAACTGTGCCGCAGCGCTCTCAATATCTACCTTGCTGTCAAAGTAGACAATGTACCAGCAGTGCATACCCTCATTACGTAGACGCTCCTCAAAGCGGTTTGAAACGAAGAGGCGCTCCATGTGGCTACCGCCCACCTTGTCCAGAATAGCATCAAAGTTCTCAATGCCTGAACGGGTAGACTCTGTGCGAGAGACTCCGGCCTCTACGCGGGTTACAGCCTCACTATCAAAGCGGATGATAAGGCTACCGGCAACATTACTATCCGACAGGCGTATAACCTTTGCAGCGTGCTGTTGCTCTACTGAAACACTCTCCACAAAGTCCTTCGTACAGCTGAACGCCAGGACGATAGAGAGCATTAGAAATAATTTTTTCATAAGTATCTATTTTTTAGTCAATATTCCGCCGTAAAGTTAATAAAGATTTTACAAACGGCAAAATTTGGCACTCTCAACATTTATCACTATCTTTGCGGCGAAAATGTGGAGGGATTTGGACTGCTTGCAACCACAATAAAAAATCGCTAAACCAGCAATTCTTTATTCTACAGTCGCCTTCCCCGTGTTTTTTTTGTTAGATTACTAAAAATATAATAAACACTATGGGATTTTTGTTTACATCCGAGTCTGTGTCCGAGGGACATCCAGATAAGGTTTCAGATCAGATTTCAGACGCCATTCTTGACGAGTTTCTTCGTCGTGACCCTGAGTCAAAGGTCGCTTGCGAGACACTCTGTACTACAGGCCTTGTTGTTGTGGCTGGTGAGGTGCGCTCAGAGGCTTATGTTGATATTCAGCAGACTGCACGTCGCGTGATTGACCGCATTGGTTATAACCGCAGTGAGTATCAGTTTGATGCAGCATCGTGCGGTATTCTCTCGGCTATTCACGAGCAGAGTTCAGATATTAACCAGGGCGTTGTTCGCTCAACTGAGGAGGAGCAGGGTGCTGGTGATCAGGGTATTATGTTCGGCTATGCTACACGCGAGAGCCGCGAGCTTATGCCTGCAACACTTATTCTGTCGCACGTAATCCTTAAGGAGCTTGCTGATATTCGTCGTGAGGGCAAGGTGATGACATACTTGCGCCCAGATGCAAAGAGTCAGGTGACTATTGAGTATGATGATGAGCGCCGTCCGCAGCGTGTGCATACTATCGTTGTCTCTACACAGCACGACGAGGATGTAGATGCTCCGCAGATTAAGGAGGATGTTCGTACAATTCTTATCCCACGCGTTAAGGCTCGCCTTGAGAGGGCAAATGATGAGTTGGCAACTCTTATCGGCAATGATTACATCCTGCATGTAAATCCAACCGGTAAGTTTGTTATCGGTGGTCCTCACGGAGATACCGGTCTTACAGGTCGTAAGATTATTGTAGATACATACGGAGGCCGTGGTGCTCACGGCGGTGGCGCATTCTCTGGTAAGGACTCATCAAAGGTTGACCGCAGTGCTGCCTATGCTGCTCGCCATATTGCAAAGAATATGGTCGCTGCCGGTGTTGCTGACGAGGTGCTTGTTCAGTTGAGCTACGCTATCGGTATCGCCGAGCCACTCTCTGTGTATGTTGATACTTACGGCACAAATAAGCTCAATATCAGCGAGGGTGAGATTGCTCGTCGCATTGCAAAACTCTTTGATCTTCGCCCTGCAAGCATCGTTCGCCGCTATGGTCTTAAGAATCCAATCTTTGAGGCGACAGCTTCTTATGGACACTTTGGCAACCGCCCTTATACTAAGGAGGTTACAGTATTTGAGAATGGCGTTGAGACTCTTCGCGAGGTGGAGTTCTTCGGCTGGGAGAAGCTCGACGCTGTAGATACTATCAAGGCTGAGTTTGGTCTGTAGTAAGACTATGAACATAATAAGAGCCGCGTTCAAACGAATGCGGCTCTTATTATGTAATAATGTAGTGTATGCTATGCCTTCTCTGGCTCGTGCTTGTACTTAAAGACAACAGCAAAGAGCAGCGCCACAACAAGGGCATAAGCGGCAAAGATAAGCCATGAGTGCGACCAGCCCTCCATGCGAGCAACTCCAGCGCTGTCACCAACAAAGTGGTTGATAACCTGCTGTGCACCCAGTGTGCCGATTGTTGCACCAATACCGTTTGTCATCATAATAAAGAGTCCCTGAGCCGATGAACGGAGCGACTCGTCAGTCTCCTTGTCAACAAACAGTGAACCTGATACATTAAAGAAGTCAAATGCTACACCATAGACAATCATAGAGAGCAGGAACATCCACACGCCTGCACCCGGATTGCCAAGGCCGAACAGACCAAAGCGGAGTACCCATGCAAACATCGCCATCAGCATAACCTTCTTAATACCAAAACGCTTGAGACAGAATGGAATGAGCAGGATGCAGAGGGTTTCAGAGACCTGCGAAAGTGAAATTAGGATATTTGCGTGCTGTACACCGAAGGTGTTAGCATACTCAGCCACCTGACCAAAGTCAGAGATAAACGGATTTGCAAAGCCGTTAGTAATCTGCAACGATACACCCAAAAGGACAGAGAAGATAAAGAAGAGCGCCATCTTCTTCTGCTTAAAGAGTGCAAATGCATTAAGACCAAGGGCCTCAACAAATGACTTCTTGCTATTTGACTTGTTTGTAGGACACTGAGGCATTGTAAAGGCATAAAGACCCAACACCACACCAATAATTGCGCTCTGAACAAACTGCCAAGCTGTACTTTGGAAACCGGACAAATCGCAACACCACATAGCGCAAATAAAACCGATAGTACCCCAAATACGAATTGGAGGGAAGTGCTTTACTGTATCCAATCCTGCACTGCCAAGACCAGTATATGCCACGGAGTTACTAAGGCCCAGCGTAGGCATGTAGAAAGCTACGCTAAACGAGTAGAGGGTAAAGAGGGTGCTGAACTCCACCTGCGGAGCTGTAAGCGCATAATATCCAGTTGCGGCCATAAACAGAGCTGCCAACAGATGACAGATGCCGAGCAGTTTCTGCGCTTGAATCCAACGGTCAGCAACAATACCAATCAAGGCAGGCATAAATAGCGACACAATGCCCTGCATAGCATAGAAAATACCGATGTTCTCGGCTAGTCCTATACCAAAAAGATAGGTACCCATAGAGGTGAGGTACGAGCCCCAAACGGCGAACTGTAGAAAGTTCATAGCCGTTAAACGAAGTTTAATATTCATATATTTTCACCATTAAAATTATTGTCACTCAAAAAAGTTTAACAAAAATAGCACTTTTTTTTGAAAAAACTTTGCAAAAGAAAAAAAATGTTGTACTTTTGCACTCGCAATTGGGCTATGGTGTAATGGTAACACTACAGATTCTGGTCCTGTCATTCTAGGTTCGAATCCTGGTAGC
>CAJGDC010000060.1 GCA_904502005.1 uncultured Alistipes sp. | reverse complement strand
TCTCCTCCTCAAAGAGAACCCCATAAGACGGATTGTAAACAACCTCAGTTGTGTCGGTAATACCGTACTTCAATAAATCTTCTTTCTTAAAAGCCATAATTGTTTAGTATTTAATGATTTAACCTTTTGTTTTATCTTTTTATGGAAAACAATTTGTTATTAACAATTTTACGCGTCCCTGCCCTATAATTTGGGGTAGTTCGCATAAACCCCTATTTTCCCGATGCAAAGATATTGCTAATTTTTGAATTGTGAAAAAAATAACAGAGAAAAATTTATATTTTTTCTTTATATGGCTATAAAAACTGATTATAAGGACAGAACTATAAAAATATAAGGTCCATTTTTTGACCAGTCATAGGGTAAATACGACTATTCACAGTAAAATTATTGTTGGATTTTGCAGAGGTTACAAAAATGGTTACTTTTGTGCTATGGCAGCTCTATATTTTCATATTCCATTCTGTAAAAGGGTCTGTGGCTATTGCGACTTTATGCGTAGCGTAAAGCTCAAATATATTCCGCAGGTATTAGAGCAGATGCACCGAGAGTTGGAGCGCGAGTCAGGTTTTTTGACAGATAGGACCATTCGTACAATCTATTTCGGCGGAGGAACACCCTCGTTGTTGAGCGCTGCAGAGATTGAGCAGTTTATCGCGCATGCAAGGCAACTATTTGATTGTTCGGCGGTTGAGGAGATAACTGTTGAGGTAAATCCCGATGATATTACGGAGCAGTATGCAGCAGAGCTCGCTGCAACATCTGTTAATAGAATATCTATGGGAGTGCAATCTTTTGACGATGATTGTCTACGGTTTATGGGTCGCAGACACTCGGCCGCAGGAGCTATAACAGCTATGGAGAGGTTGCGAAAAGTTGGCTTTAAGAGTATATCTATCGATATAATTTTCGGCGTTGCAGGTTTTGGAGGTCGTAGCCTGGAGCAGACCTTGCAGCAGGCTATTGAGAGTGGAGCGGAACATATATCAGCATACCACCTTACTATTGAGCCGCAAACACGCTTTGGCAGGATGCTCTCTCGTGGTGATATTAGTCAGGTAAATGAAAAGCTGAGCGAAGAGGAGTTTCTGTCTGTTCATCAAGCACTTACAGCGGCGGGATATGAACATTATGAGGTGAGTAACTTTGCTCGCCCGGGATGCCGTTCACGCCATAATTCATCATACTGGACGGGCACTGAGTATCTGGGTGTAGGCCCTGGTGCACATTCGTATAATGGAGAGGTGCGTCGCTGGTGTGAGCAGAGTGTTGAACAGTATGTTGACGGTGTGGAGTATGGCAGTGAGAGTCTAACCGACTTAGATGCTCTGAATGAGTATATTATGGTGAGCCTGCGTCGCATTGAGGGCATAGAACTTGAGTATATTGCACAACGGTGGGGCGAGCAGGTGGCTAACCGTGTAATGGGTCGGGCCAAACGCTTTATTGAGTGCGGTTGGTTGGTGGAGAGTGGTGGTCAAATTGCTGTGCCGGCTGAGCGTTTTTTGGTCTCTGACAACGTAATTAGTGACCTTTTTGAGGGTTGCTAAAAATATTATATAGGTAAAATTATTAAATTTTTTTAATAAAACTTTCAAAATTAAATGTAAAGTACTATCTTTGCGCCGAAATTTTTTGAGAAAAGTACAAAATATCAGATAATTATGAGTGAAAAGAAATTTACCCCAGATACACTCTTTGAGGTGAGCTGGGAGGTGTGCAACAAGGTAGGCGGTATCCATACCGTAGTGGCTACCAAGGCACTTACAGTGACAAAACTGTTGGGCGATAAGTATATCGTCATCGGTCCTGACTTCTCTAAGGACAGTGGAAATAGCGAGTTTGAGGAGGATGCAACACTCTTCCGTGCATGGCGTCAGCAGCTCTATAATGAGGGTATTCGTGTTCGTATTGGTCGTTGGAATGTGGTTGGTAAGCCAATTGCAATCCTTATTGACTTTACAACCCACTTCTCTCACAAGGATGAGATTTTGAAGGGTCTGTGGGATAACTACCACGTAGACTCACTCTCTGGTCAGTGGGACTATGTAGAGCCAGTACTCTTTGGACACATTGCAGGTCAGGTAATCGCATCTTATGTTGAGAATATCGCCGCTGCAACAGATAAGGTTGTTGCTCACTTCCACGAGTGGATGAGCTGTTCAGGTGGTCTTTACCTCCGTCAGCACTCTCCATATGTGGCAACAGTGATGTCTACCCACGCAACAGTTATGGGTCGCTGCATCGCTGGCAACCGTCTGCCGCTCTATGGCAACTTGTCAAAGTTTAACGCTGATGACCTTGCTCGTCAGTTCAATGTAACTGCTAAGCACTCTATTGAGAAGATGGGTGCACAGTACCATGATGCTTTCCTTACAGTTAGCGAGATTACCGCTCGTGAGTGTAAGTATCTGCTCGGTAAGGAGGTTGATGTTGTCACTCCAAATGGTTTTGAGAACGACTTTGTTTGGACTGGCGATGAGTATAAGGGTAAGCGCGCTGAGGCTCGCAAGGCTATGATTGAGGTTGCAGAGGCTTGCCTTGGTTGCAAGTTTGACTCTGAGCCGCTGATTATCGGTACCTCTGGCCGTTATGAGTTCCACAATAAGGGTCTGGATGTATTCTTTGAGTCACTCAAGCGTCTGTCACAGTCAAATGTTGAGAAGCAGATTCTTGCCTATGTAACTGTTCCAGCAGCTAACCACGGCGCAAGAACAGATCTTCAGGCTTATCTTAAGGATAAGAGCAACGCTATCGACGCAACTCAGTATCGCCACTCAACTCACTACCTTGAGAATCAGGCTTGGGATCAGGTTGCTGCTGCTATTGCAGAGTATGGTCTTGATGCTGCTGATTCAAATGTAAAGGTTATCTTCGTACCTACATATCTCAACCAGAACGATGGTATCTTCAACAAGAACTACTATGAGCTTCTTGTTGGTATGGACCTGACTGTTTTCGCTTCATACTATGAGCCATGGGGATATACTCCACTTGAGTCTATCGCATTCTCAGTGCCTACAATCACTACAACCCTTGCAGGTTTTGGCGTTTGGGCTGCAGGTCTTGAGAATCACGAGGGTATTACAGTTATTGAGCGTAACGATACAAATGGTTCACAGGCTGCTGCAGAGATTGCACTTACAATCCAGCAGTTTGCAGCTCGTCTTGAGCAGGAGGTTGCCGAGATTCGTGCATCTGTATATGAGGTTTCAAAGCTTGCATTGTGGAACAACCTCTTCAAGCACTATGCTAAGGCATACCAGGTGGCTATGGAGAGCTGTGTTGCTCGTACTAACCGTGCCGTTCTTGGTGATGGCGGCTCACGCACTGAGCAGATCAACTTTGTGCGTCAGCAGCTCTTTGCAGAGCGTCCATCTTGGCAGCGTGTAATGGTTGAGAAGTCGCTCCCAGAGGTGCTTCGTCCGCTTGAGGAGCTCTCTCGTAACCTTTGGTGGAGCTGGACCCTCGGTGCACGCGACCTGTTTGAGTATATTGACAAGGAGCTGTGGGTAGAGGTAAACCGCAACCCAATCGCACTGCTCGATAAGCTCTCTATTGAGCGTCTTGCAGAGCTCGAGGCTGACAAGGAGTTCCTTACTAAGCTCGGCGAGGTATATGCTCAGTTCCAGGAGTATATGAATGAGGCTCCAAAGGCTGAGACTCCAAAGATTGCATACTTCTCAATGGAGTATGGTCTGCACCACACACTTAAGATCTACTCTGGAGGTCTTGGCATCCTTGCAGGTGACTACCTCAAGGAGGCTTCAGATAAGAATGTTCCAATGGTTGCCGTAGGTCTGCTTTATCGCTACGGTTACTTTACACAGCGCCTCTCTGCACAGGGTGCACAGGAGGCTGTATATGAGCCACAGAACTTCTTCAAGCTGCCTATCTCACCTGTTCGTGATGAGGATGGTAGCTGGGTAACTGTTCAGGTGGCATTCCCAGGTCGTACTCTCTATGCTCGCGTATGGTGTTGCATGGTAGGTCGTACAGCACTCTACCTTCTCGATACTGACTACGAGGCAAACCTTGATGAGGATCGTCAGGTAACACACTACCTCTATGGTGGTGACTGGGAGAACCGACTCAAGCAGGAGCTTCTTCTTGGTGTTGGTGGTATCCGCGCCCTCAATAAGATGGGTATTAAGCAGGATGTTTACCACTGCAACGAGGGTCACGCTGCATTTATCGGCCTTGAGCGTATCCGCAACTTTATCGGTCGTCAGAAGCTCTCATTCTCAGAGGCTCTGGAGGTTGTTCGTAGCTCATCGCTCTTTACAACACACACACCAGTACCTGCAGGTCACGACGCCTTCCCTGAGTCTATGATTCGTCAGTATATGTCACACTATCCAGATGTGCTTGGCATTACTTGGGATCAGTTCATCAACCTTGGTAAGGTAAATCCAAACGATGTGAACGAGAAGTTCTCAATGTCTGTTCTTGCATGTAACCTCTCACAGGAGGTAAACGGTGTATCTTGGCTCCACGGTGAGGTTTCTAAGGATATTCTTGGCAACATGTGGCCAGGATACTTCAAGAATGAGCTCCACATTGGCTATGTGACTAATGGTGTTCACTACCCAACTTGGACTGCGTCAAATATGCGTCGCCTCTATGCTAAGTACTTCCCAGAGGGCTTTGAGGGTCACCAGTATGACATCCCTGCATGGCAGAAGATGAAGAATATCTCTAACGAGGAGTTGTGGAAGGAGCGTATGTTCCTCAAGAACCGCCTTATCAAGACCATCAAGCGTCGTTATACAGACCCTACACAGGTGCGTTTTGACTCTCCACGTCAGCTCGTTCAGGTATCAGAGGCCATCAAGCCAGAGGTGCTTACTATCGGTTTTGCTCGCCGCTTTGCAACATATAAGCGTGCTCACCTGCTCTTTACAAACCTTGAGCGTCTGTCAAAGATTGTAAATAACCCAGAGCACCCAGTACAGTTTATCTTTGCTGGTAAGGCGCATCCAAATGATAAGCCAGGTCAGGACCTTATCAAGCGCATTGTTGAGGTGTCACTTATGCCAGAGTTCGTGGGAAAGGTTATCTTCCTGCAGAACTACGATATGGAGCTTGCTCGTCGCATGGTTCAGGGTGTGGATGTATGGCTCAATACACCAACTCGTCCACTCGAGGCTTCAGGTACATCAGGCGAGAAGTGTGTTATGAATGGTGTTATGCAGTTCTCAGTACTCGACGGATGGTGGGTTGAGGGCTACAAGGAGGGTGCCGGTTGGATGCTTCCTATGGAGCGTACATTTACCGACCAGGGCCACCAGAACGACCTTGATGCCGAGATGATCTACACCACTATCGAGGAGCAGATTGTACCTATGTATTATAGTCGCGATGAGAAGGGTATTCCGGCAGATTGGTGTACAGCTATCAAGAGCTGCGTGGCAGATATTGCATCTAACTTTACAACAAACCGCATGCTTACCGACTACGAGGAGCGTTTCTACAATCAGCTTGCAGAGCGTCACAGCGCAATGGTTGAGAACAACTACATCCTTGCTCGTGAGATTGCTGCTTGGAAGCGTAAGGTTTCAGCCGCTTGGGATAACGTTAAGGTGCTCGATGTTGAGCGTGTTCGCGTAGAGAAGGAGGCTCTGTTTGTTGGCGAGTCATACCGCTTTGAGGTATCTCTTGACATTGCAAACCTTCAGCCAGAGGATATTGGCGTAGAGCTCGTTGTTGCTAAGCCAATGGTTGCTGCACAGGCTGCAAATGTAGACTACTCACTGCCATTTGTTCAGAGCAAGATTGAGGGTAACAAGGTTGTTTATACCCTTGAGTACACTCCACGCAAGACCGGTATCTTTGATATTGCAATTCGTGTCTTCCCTAAGAACGAGAAGCTTGCGCACCGTATGGACTTCGCACTAGTGAAATGGTGTTAAGGCATTGATTGGGCTTGTTGCTTATTTTTCGACAAACAAGCACCAATCAATACCTATAGAGAGTTCTCTAATTAGGCGAAAATATAGTAGAAGGAGGTGGTTTGGGTGTGAATTTAATACCCAAACCGCTTTGTTTGATAAAAAAATGATAAAAAGGTTGGTGTTTTAGTAAAAAATTACTACCTTTACGTTACAACTTGTAAAATCTTACAAAATAATATTATGCCGGGATTAACATTTGACAAACGGGAACTTGGAAACTTGGAGTATTCGCTACAGCGCGAAATGCTTGCTACCGACCGTCGTGGTGGTTATATGAGTACCACCATTGTTGGCTGCAACACTCGCAAGTATCACGGACTGATTGTTGCCCCAATTGACACAACCGACCAGACCTATGTTCTGCTCTCGTCGCTTGATGAGACTATTGTGCAGCATGACCAGTCATTTAACTTAGCTCTGCATCGCTTCCGCGGTGTCTATGAGCCACGAGGTCACAAGTACATCACAGACTTTGAGTACACCCCTTGCCCAACAATTACCTATCGTGTGGGTGGTGTGATTTTGAAGAAGGAGCTACTCTGGATTCACAAGCGTACTCATCTGATGATTCGCTACACCCTTGTAGATGCGCACTCTAAGACTACACTTCGTCTGCGCCCATTCCTCGCCTTCAGAAATAAGCACTCGCTCTCTAAGGCAAATATGGATGCAAATGTGCGCTCTTATCCAGTGGTAAATGGCGTTAAGAACCGCCTCTATGACGGTTTCCCATGGTTGCATATGCAGTTGAGTAAAGATAGCGCTAAGTTTATCGCTGCGCCAGATTGGTACTACGACTTTGAGTACCAGAAGGAGCTTGAGCGTGGCTATGAGGGCTATGAGGATCTGCTGACAACCGGTTACTTTGAGATGGATATCGAGAAGGGCGAGAGCATTATCTTCTCGGCGTCTGTAGACGAGATGGCATCTTCAGCCGATATTGTTGAGTACTTCAACACATCTATCGCTCGTCGTACACACAAGATTGACTTCAAGAGCTGTCTACACCACTCTGCTCGCCAGTTTATTATCCGTCGCCCAGGCGATAGAACTGAGGTTGTTGCGGGTTATCCATGGTATGGCGTAGATGGTCGCTCAACATTTATCTCATTGCCAGGACTTACCCTTGAGCAGGGATATAAGGAGGACTGCATGGCAGTTCTTGATACTATGGTGGCAGATATGCACAATGGCGACTTTGCGGGTTCTGCATCTGCAGAGGTTGCTGCTGACGCTCCACTGTGGTTCTTCTGGACTCTTCAGCAGCTTGAGGAGCATATCGGTGCAAAGGCTGTGTGGGAGAAGTATGGTGAGGCAATGAAGGGCATCCTTGGGGCATATCGCAAGGGCTTCTTCGGTGGTTGCGTAGCACTTCACAGTAACGGACTTATCTGGGCTGCTCGTGAGGGTTATGCACTTACATGGATGAACTCAGTTATGGGTGGTGTGCCTCAGACTCCACGTGCAGGATATACTGTAGAGATTAACGCCCTTTGGTACAACGCTGTTTGCTACGCTCTTGAGCTTGCGAAAAAGTGTGGTGATAAGGATTTTGTCGCTGAGTGGAAGGCTCTTCCAAAGCAGACTAAGCAGGCATTTATCGAGTGCTTCCTACTTGAGGAGGAGGGACATCTTGCAGATTATGTAGACCTTCGCGGTGCTGATAAGGCAGTTCGTTGCAACCAGATTATTGCGTGCGGTTTACCATACAAGATGGTCGATGATGAGCAGATTGTAAACATCTTGCTTACCGTTCGTCAGCACCTGCTCACTCCGCTGGGTCTTCGCTCACTATCTCCTGAGGACTCTCGCTTTGAGAGCACATACAAGGAGAACCCAATTGAGCAGGAGGCAGCAAGTAAGAATGGTGCCGTTTGGGTATGGCCTCTGATGTTCTACTTTGAGTGTGCCTTTGCACTTCAGGGTGAGAAGTTCCTTGCTAAGGCTAAGGAGATGTACGAGGCTTATGATGACAACATCCAGACCTACTGCATCGGTTCGGTAGCTGAGTATTATGACGCTAACCCTCCATTTGCACCACGTGGCGCATTCTCAATGGCATGGAGTGTAGGAGCATTGCTCTATATCCGTCAGCTGATTGATAAGCAGGAGGCTAAGGCAGCTCGTGCAGCTAAGCGCACCGCAAAGAAAGAAGTAAAAACAAGTAAAAAATAGGTACAATGAGAGTTTTAATGTTTGGATGGGAGTTTCCACCCCATATTGCCGGAGGTCTGGGAACTGCTTGCTACGGAATGACGCGTGGTCTTGCGCGTAACGGCGTAGATGTGACTTTCGTTATGCCGCACGCTAGTGGCGATGAGGATCAGCGATTTGTAGATATCGTCAACGCCAGCGATGTGGAGACTGTATTTGGCAATGTAGACTCTGACTGCGAGGATATTATTGAGAAGATGTCGTTTATCCACATCGACTCTAACCTTGTTCCATATCTCTCACCAGAGGACTATGAGACCTATCACGACGAGTTTGTAAAGACTGGCGAGAAGCGTTGGGAGACTCGCGACGTGTGGAGCCAGCGATACACATTCTCTGGTAAGTATGGTGCCAACCTGCTTGAGGAGATTGCTCGCTATGCAATTGTTGCAGCTCAGGTTGCTAAGGACCACGCAGGTGAGTTTGATGTTATCCACGCGCATGACTGGCTGACATACTTTGCAGGTATCGCTGCAAAGCGTGTATCAGGCAAGCCACTGGTAGTTCATATGCACGCAACTGAGTTTGACCGCTCGGGTGAGAATATCAACACCCAGACTTATGCTATCGAGCGCGCAGGTATGCACGCTGCTGACCGCGTAATTGCTGTGTCAAACCTTACAAGAAATATTATCATTAACCGCTATGGTGTACCTGCAGAGAGAGTTGTTGCAGTGCACAATGCTGTTCGCTTTACCGACAAGGGCGAGGCTTGGCCAGAGCGTGGTGTAGAGGATAAGGTTGTAACTTTCCTCGGCCGTATTACCTTCCAGAAGGGTCCGGACTACTTTGTTGAGGCCGCTGCAAAGGTGCTCAAGCGTTGTCCAAATGTACGCTTTGTGATGGCTGGCTCTGGCGATATGATGAACCACGTTATTCGCCGTGTTGCACGTCTGGGTATTGCAGACCGCTTCCACTTTACAGGCTTCCTCCGTGGTGCCGATGTGGACAAGATGTTCCAGCTCTCAGATGTCTTTGTGATGCCGTCAGTATCTGAGCCATTTGGTATCGCTCCGCTTGAGGCTATGCGTTCAAATGTGCCGGTGATTATCTCAAAGCAGAGTGGTGTTGCTGAGGTTTTGGACTATGCTGTAAAGGTGGACTACTGGGATGTAGACGCTATGGCAGATGCAATTTATGGCCTTGTAAACTACCCAGCTCTGTCAAAGATGTTTGCCGAGAAGGGACTTGAGGAGGTTATCTCACTTAAGTGGAACGACGCCGCTGCAAAGATTAAGAGAGTCTACGAGGACGCTATTAACGAATGTAATAAATAAACACAAAAGATATGAAAACAGTTTGCTTGTATTTTCAGGTACATCAGCC
>CAJGDC010000059.1 GCA_904502005.1 uncultured Alistipes sp. | reverse complement strand
CAGCGTTGAGCAGGTGCTTAAAGAGCTTGATGCGCAGAGTTTTGCTCAGGTAGATAATGGTGCCGAGCAGAACTCAACCAAGAGTGAAATAAAGGCTGAGCCACAGCAGGATAAGTCGGGTAAAGGTGGTGGTGAACGCAAACCTCAGAGAGATGAGGATTATAATCCACAAGACCCAAATCGCCTAAATCTTGATATAAAGAGTGGTGGTGGAAACGGCTTTGCCGATATTGCGGGTATGGCGGAGCTGAAGAGTTACCTTGAGCAGCGTGTTCTCTTTGTGTTACGAAATAAAGAGAAGGCTGCGCAGTATCGTGTGACAATACCTAATGGAATGTTGCTCTACGGCCCTCCGGGATGTGGTAAGACCTTTATCTCGGAGAAGTTTGCCGAGGAGTCGCAGTTTAATTTTGTACTAGTCAAATCGTCAGACCTTGCTAGCTCCTTTGTTCATGGTGGACAGGAGAAGATTGGCAAGCTCTTCAAGACAGCCGAGAAACATGCTCCGATAGTTATCTGCTTTGATGAGTTTGACGCTCTAGTGCCAGACCGCTCATCTCGTGCGGCAGAGTACTCGTCTGGCGAGGTAAATGAGTTCCTGACTCAGTTAAATAACTGCTCTAAGCGCGGTATTTTTGTCATCGGAACAACTAACCGTCCAGATAAGATTGATCCGGCTGTGTTGCGTACGGGTCGAATGGATAAGCAGGTCTATGTGCCACTGCCAGATTGCGAGGCACGTCGAGAGATGTTCCTTATCCACCTTAAGGACCGCCCATGTTCTGAGGATATTGACGCTCAGAGACTTGCCGAGCTTACTGAGGGTTTTATTGCCAGCGATATTGCCTATGTTGTCAATGATGCAGCGATGGTGTCAGCATATACCGATACCCTTATCTCACAGCAGATTCTTGAGACCACAATAAACAACACCCACCCATCTTTGCGCCCAGATACGTTGAAGGTCTTTGAGCAGATACGTAGCAAAATGGAGGGTATTGAGCGTGAAAATATTGTACGTCGCATAGGTTATAAAGTATAGTTGAGATGAGTGATGACCTTAAATTAGCACTTACAGAGATTCAGAAGCGAGCCCTGTTTAAGTTGGCGGTCGATTTGGTCAAGGCAGATAAGCAGATTCACCGTGATGAGGTCGCTCTGCTTGATCGTCTACAACGCACATGTGGTATTGATGCGGGCGATTTGGAGTTTATTCACTACATCTCGCTCCAGCAGGCTATTAATTGTCTAAAGGGTCTTTCGGAGAGGGATAAGAGAGAGGTTCTTGCTGTTCTTGAGTCTGTGGTTGGCGTTGATAACGATATAGATAGCCGTGAGAATATGCTTCTTGCAGCCGTGCGTCTTACGTTGGAGGATTTTTCGCATAACTGGGCTATGGTTGTCTCTGCCTCTGATATTGAGGCGGAGTGCTCGTCCGAGCAGATTGTCTACCTTGAGCGTAGCGAGCAGAGTGAGGCAAGTAGTGTTCTGAATGATAAGTATGACTACCTGTTGCTTACAAAAGCTCTGGGGGATGTGGGTCTGCAACTATTTTATCTGCCAAATGTCGTTGGGCAGTTGGAGAGTCAGTGGGGTGATAGGAGTGCAGAGAGCGTAGGTATTGACCTCCTGCGACGCTCTATGGAGTTTATCGTTCCCGTCGGAGATAGGTCAAGGCTTGCAGACTTGAGTAGTACACTCGCCAAGATGGACTCTAAGACCTTTTTTAAGGTTGTTTGCGCGCGATTTAACATGGAGATGGAGGCGATACCGTACAACGGCTTTCTGATGGTTAAAATTGGTGAAAACTACCTCCTTGAGGATGATGGTCGCCTTAGTAAGATGGTCGATTTTCTATGTATAGACATCTCAACCTGCGTCAAGCAACGAATACTTCACTTTGTCAAGCAACTTGAGCGAACAGTCGACCTTATCCACTACCAGGGATACTATCGCCTGCTCTATGACTATCTGAGCTCCGAGGCTAAAATTGTCAGCTCTTTGGTTATTGACCATCGTGGTGATTTCCGCCTTGCGGACCTTGAGAATGTGCGGCTCTGCTTTGAGTCGGCCCCACAAGCGAAGAGCTTTTATCTGCTGCTGCTAAAATATGGTCGCGCAGGTGTTAGCCAACAATGCTTTGATAGGGCGCTGGAATACCTAAATGATATGGATATCGACTCCGATAGCTTTAGTGTTGAGGAGGTGAAACAGCAACTTATGAGCTCTAAAAACGATTGGGCAAAGCTTATATATAACCTTGTTGTTATCTACGAGCAACTATCTACAAAGGATAGCGGCAAGAGCTCGTTTATGAACTATATCTCTAAGATTATCCAACACCGTAGCGCTCTGAAGAACTATGTCAATACCGGCTTTGCCGAGGTGCATCACCTTGCAAATGCAGAGCAGTACTATATAAAGTTTGATAAGACCCGCAAAATATACTATGTGGAGCTGCCTTTGTCGCTGGTCTTTGTTGAACAAAATAACGCAACAACTCCCCTTGCCGAGCATAACATGTGGCTTAAATTGATTAAGTAATCAACCCTTACAAAAACAAGATGTAATTTTTTGCGAATTACTTTGATTATTAATATTTTAGTGCTATATTTGCGTTAGAATTATAGTTAAAATCAAACAGCCCTTCCTGAAAATTTTCGGGGGGTAATTTGTTAATAATTAATAACTTAAAACTTTACGGTTATGAAACGCCTATTTTTATTTATAGTTTTGTTGGCATCAGTTGCATTTAGTGCCGAGGCACAAGAGTACAGATATGCCAAGCGCGGGTATTTCGGAACGGCTAATGTTAGTTATATCTTGTGGGATGATTATAACCATCCTATAGGTGTAGGCGCGGAGGTAATCAATGGCTACGCGTTTAATAAGTGGTTTATGTTGGGCGCGGGTGTGGGCGCGAATATGATGTCATACAAAGGTTATGAAAACGAGTGTGTGGTAGAGGCTGTTATCCCAATTTTTATACATGCCAGATTTAATATTTTAGACCGCAGGGTTACGCCATTTTTCTCGCTTGGTGTTGGTGGGGGTATATTAGTAGACAACTATAACAGTGGTGTCGCCTCAGCTCTCTATTTAGACCCTAAGCTCGGTGTGGCTGTGCACTTGAAAAATGGTGGAACGATTGATTTTGGTGTGTCACGATTATTTAGTGGTGTAATTTGGCTCGGCTCGTATAATGGAATTAAGTTCGGAGTATCCTATACTTGGTAACAAACAATAACAACGCATATATAATAACACTTAAAACATTACGGTTATGAAACGCCTATTTTTATTTATAGTTTTGTTGGCATCAGTTGCATTTAGTGCCGAGGCGCAAGAGTACAGATACGCCAAGCGCGGGTACTTTAGGTCGGTGCGCATAGGCGTTATAACAGCATTTTCTAACGAGAATGTTGGTTGTAGCGTAGATTTGGTAAATGGTTATGCGTTTAACAAATGGTTTATGATGGGCGGTGGTATTGGAGTACAATACACAATCTTCAACATTGATTCGGATGATAATAGTGGGCAGACGAATGTGAAGGTGCCAATCTATTTACATCTTAGGGCAAATGTACTTGACCGCAAAGTGACCCCATATTTTAGCTTAAACCTTGGCGGTGGATTTTGCAAAGGCTATCTGCCAGACTTAGGTCCTGATGCTAACAGGGCAGAGGTAAATGGTAGTTACGAATTTTACTATGTAGAGCCTCTGGCGGGTGTGGCAGTGCGATTTGGTGGCGGAAAAATGTTAGAGTTAGGGCTCTCTTTTTGTGCAGATTTTGGCAGAGGTATTAGTGGCGGTCCGAAGTTTGGTGTAGGGTTTACGTGGTAACAGATAATTTAATTCCTCTCGCTTATGCGGGAGGTTTTTTGTTTTACTTTTTTTGCTAACTTTGCAGAAAAGATAGGTTATGAAGAGGTTGTTGGTTGTTTTGCTTGCGCTGTTGAGCTTTGTCTGTCGGGCGGATCAGGTTGAGAGAAAGAGTGTCTATATTGTAGGCGACTTTAGCGTCACCTCAGACATGGGCGAGGATAGGGATGGATTGTGGAGGTATGGTCCTTGGGATGATGATTTTTTTATCACAAACACCGCTGTAGATTATACATTGAAGTTCTACCACGAGCCATGGCGAGGCTTTAATCACGTTGTGGTAGATTTACCAATCTCGGCACTTGAGATTTTAAGCAGCAGCGTTGTTGAGGCAGCAGAGCTGCTGAAGTTCACCACCTCGGACGATGCCTACAACTGGATGCTTGACAAGAAGCGTACCTGTAGCAAAATATACATCATTGACCGCTGCGACTTCTACAAATCCTCTGAAAGTCTATCAGCGCCCGATCGCATGAAGGCAGTTGAGGTGTGGATATGGTACAACGACATCCCGAGCCATCTGCACGGTGCATTTCACATTGACGAGTTCTATTAGTCGCGCTGTATGTTCTAACAGTATAAGTTAAAAATCCAAACGTTTGGATTTTTAACTTTTTTTAGCCGTGGTGGTGTTATATTTGTGGCAGATAAAAAATGCAAACTATGAAGAGTGGACAAAAAATACTTTCGCACTGCCTGGAGGTCAATTCTGAGGCTGTTGAGCGTGGCAAGGGGCGCAATGTAATCACTCCGCCAGAGAAGGAGTCGCTGTGGCGTCAATATTTCGATAAGTTTAAGGATCCGATAATCATCGTGTTGCTTGTGGTCTTTTGTCTATCTGTGGCAATCTCAATATACGAGATTCTGTGGATGGGAAAGGGGACCTCAATGCTTTTGGAGCCAGTGGGTGTGCTGGTAGCGCTGCTGCTTGCCACAGGTATCGCCTTTCTGTTTGAGGTCAAGGCAAACAAGGAGTTTGAGATACTCAATAAAGTCAAGGATGATCGCCCGATAGTTGTTTACCGCCTTGTTCGGGAAGATGGCGTTGAGGGGCAGAGCGTAGTTGTGCCACGACCGTTTAGAATCAAGAAACAAGATGTTGTTGTTGGGGATGTGGTCTACCTTGAGAGTGGTGACGAGGTGCCTGCAGATGGTGAGTTGATACAATCCAACTCTCTTAAGGTCGATGAGTCTAAATTTACAGGTGAACTCTATGCCAATAAGGGTGTGGGAGAGCAATATGCAGACCCCAACGCAACCTATCCGTCAGACTTCCTTCTGCGAGGTGCGATGATAATAGAGGGTAACTGCTACTATAAGGTTACCGCTGTAGGTGATAATACGGAGGAGGGTAAGGGTGTGGCTCTCACTCGTGAGGGTAGCGATGTTGAGACCCCTCTGAATAGGCAGCTTGACCAACTTGGAGGTTGGATATCTAAGGCGAGCTTTATTGTTGCAGTGTTGATTGTCATCGGTAGAACGATACTCTTCTTTGTGTCAAACAGTGCTACGATTGATGGTAGCTTTGACTGGCTACACTTTGCTGAGTTTATGCTCTCGTCGGTGATGATTGCCGTTACGCTTATTGTGGTTGCTGTGCCGGAGGGCCTGCCAATGAGTGTCACTGTGAGTCTTGCACTGAGCATGCGTAAAATGCTTAAAGCAAACAACTTGGTGCGCAAACTACACGCCTGCGAGACTATGGGGGCAACTACGGTAATCTGTACGGACAAGACCGGCACGCTGACAAAGAATCAGATGGTGGTTGTAGAGACAGATTTCTATAGCGACGATACCAGTCTGATAGTACTAAATATGGCTGTAAACTCTACGGCTGAGTGCATTAAAGAGGCCGATAACTCTTTGAGAACTATCGGAAACCCTACGGAGGTGGCTCTGCTTAAGTGGCTTAGAGATATTGGAGAGGATTATGCTCACTATCGCCGTGGAGTTACGGTATTAAGCCAACAGCCATTCTCTACCGAGACAAAGTATATGGAGACCACTGTGCAGATGGCTGATGGAAGGGTGTTCAGACTTATTAAAGGTGCTCCTGAGATTGTGCTATCGATGTGCGATGAAATTGCTGGCTCAAAGAGTGCAGAGCATGTTGCTCATACACTTGAGCAGTATCAAAATAGGGCAATGCGAACACTCGGTTTTGCATACCAAGAGGTTGTAAGTGGTAAGAGTAATCCGCTACTCTTTGTCGGAGTTGTAGGTATTGCCGACCCTGTGCGTGATGATGTTATTGAGGCGATAGATACCTGCCGAAATAGGGCTGGCGTGCGTGTTATCATTGTTACGGGTGATACCCCCGGTACGGCAAATGAGATAGGTCGCCAGATTGGTCTACTTGCGGCTGATGAGACTCCGCAGAGTGTTACGGGACCTGAGTTCGCAGCGATGTCGGACCAGGAGGCTATGGCTCTTGTGGCAGACAAAAACTTTAAGATTATATCTCGTGCTCGCCCGGATGATAAGGCTCGCCTTGTGATGCTACTGCAGAGGGTGGGTCATGTTGTCGCTGTTACTGGCGACGGAACAAACGATGCGCCGGCGCTCAGTAAGGCTCAGGTGGGACTAAGTATGGGCGATGGAACGTCAAGGGCGAAGGAGGCGAGTGATATAACCATTATTGACAACTCGTTCTCGAGCATAAATATGGCGATTATGTGGGGTCGCTCGCTCTATAGGAATATTCGCCGATTTATCATCTTCCAGATGACAATTAACCTCTGCGCATGCCTTATAGTGCTCTTGGGTGCATTTTTGGGGCTTGAGTCGCCACTTACAGTAACTCAGATGCTATGGGTAAATCTTATAATGGATACCTTCGCGGCTATGGCACTCTCTTCACTGCCACCAGATAGGGGTGTGCTCAATGAGCCTCCGCGCAATCCCGATAGCCATATTATTGACAAGCCTATGCTTAAGCGTATTGTCGGAATAGGCCTCCTCTTTTTTGTGCTCCTTTCGGGAATGTGGCAGATGTTAGGCCATATAGATGCAACATCTGTGGCAGAACTATTCGATGTGCAGAACCTAAGATTGCTATTTAATAGCATCTCAGAGCCCGCAAAGGCACACATGACCGGACATGATATGGGTGTATTCTTTACGACCTTTGTGTTGTTGCAGTTCTGGAATATCTTTAATGCAAAATATTTCCGCACAAATCGTAGTCTGATAGTAGATATTGTAGACCTGTTCCGTAATCGTAAGGTTGTTATGGAGTCAAATAGTTCTGGATTTTGGCTAATTGTGGCGGTGATTCTTGTGGGTCAGGTGCTGATTGTAAATTTTGCAGGTAGCTTCTTTAATGTTACAAGTCTACCTATTGAGGATTGGCTCTGGTTGCTGTTGCTCACATCTCCAGTGCTGATTATTCCGGATGTTATTAGAACAATTAGAAGGTAACTGTTGATATATTTTTGAGCGTCATCACTCTATTATAGTAAAACACTATAATGCCATGAAAAATAACATTACCGAACGCGGACTGGACCTTATTGCCAACCATTTAGTTACAAGAATTAAGGGGTTGAGTTTTAAGAAGGAGGTGGAACTATATGAGTCCTACCTCTCTCCAAACTATACGATGTTCCAGATTCAGACACTCGCAGAGAGGATGGCGGCATATATGGTTATGATTGGTTATACTCCAGTCATTCAGCTGGAGGATTTGCCTGAGAATGTGGCGGGGCAGATAAATCTAAACGACTCAAAGTATGTATATATAAAGATAGATAAAAGTCGTTTTGAGAGTCGTGAATATACCCCCATTGAGCTCGTTGCAGTTATTGCACACGAACTTTCGCATAAGTTCCTCTGGATTCATGGCTTTAAGGATACTTCGGCAAAGATTGAGTATATGACCGATGCCTGTGCTATATTTTTGGGCTTTGGAGAGTTTCTCTATCAAGCATCTGATATGGTTACAGCCCATTATGACACTGATGGAACAATTAAGAGGTGTTGTCGTAAACTCGGATACCTTGAGAAGTGGCAGATTGCCTATCTGAGGAATAAGTTCTTTGGACTCGATTTGCCATGCGTTAAGGTCTATAATACCCATGCTGATGAGGATGAAAACGAATCAAATAGCGGTGTGAGTTGGAATACGATTGCACTTATTATAGCTATTGCATTGTTGATTTTTTATCTCTTATTTTTTGCCTAATAAGTTGGTAATTGTATGAATTAGTCTATTTCATTACCCAAATTTTGGTAAAAAACCGCATATATTGGTGAATTTAGAGTGCGCAAGATTGTAAATTGAAAAAAATTTATTATCTTTGCGTGCTTTTGTGTATAGTAACGAAACTAAAAACAAATAATTTTAATTTTTAACTCAAATGCAAAGTAAAGGTTTTATCAAATTGGTTGCAATCTTGCTTGCGCTGGCGTGTGTATACCAGCTTACCTTCTCGCTCAAGACTCGTAGCGTAGAGAAGGACGCTGTAGAGTACGCTGCCGCTTTCCCAGCAGAGGAGCAGGTTGCAATGGAGCAGTACTACCTTGATTCTATTCAGAACAAGGTTGTTTACAACATTGGTCTTGCACAGTTTACTTACAAGCAGTGCAAAGAGAAGGAGATTAACTTGGGTCTTGACCTCAAGGGTGGTATGAACGTCATGCTTGAGATTCAGGTTGAGGATGTTGTTAAGTCACTTGCTGGTCAGAGCAAGGACGATCCAGCATTCGTTGCCGCTATTGAGAAGGCAGCACAGGCTCTTAAGGAGGGTACAGGTGACTATATCGGTACTTTCGCAGAGGCTTATGCTGAGGCAAGCAACGGTGGCAAGTTGGTAGATATTTTCCTTAGCCCAGATCGTAAGGATATCCAGCCAGGTATGTCTGACGACGAGGTTGTGAAGATTCTTCGCCAGGAGACTGAGGATGCAATCTCTGCATCATTCAACATCATCCGTAGCCGTATCGACCACTTCGGTGTTATGCAGCCAAATATCCAGCGCCTTCCAAACTCAAACCGCATTTTGGTTGAGCTTCCAGGTGTTAAGGAGCCAGAGCGTGTACGTAAGCTCCTCCAGGGTACTGCATCACTCGAGTTCTGGACAACTTACAACGGTGCTGAGCTTCTTCCATCGCTTCTTCGTGCAGATGCAGCTGTTAAGGCTCTTCAGGCAGACCAGACCGTAGCTGCTGAGGCTACTCAGGCTGCTGACCTTACCGCTGAGGTTGCTGCTGCAGGTGAGACAGCTGAGGCTTCAAGCCGCTTCTCTCGTGAGCAGAATCCACTTCTCGCACTCCTTAGCCCAGACTATGCTGGTGGCGCAGTGCTTGGTGCAGCTGTTGCAGCAGACGTTGCTACAATCAACAAGTATCTTGCTCTTCCAGAGGTTCGTGACTGCTTCCCAGCAGACATCGACTTTAAGTGGGGTATCAAGGGTGAGCCTATGTTTGACAACCGCCTCTGCCTCTACGCTATCAAGGTTGAGCGTGCTGACGGTAAGGCTCCACTCGATGGTGGTGTAATCTCTGACGCTCGTGCTACTTACGCTCAGACTGGTGCTGATGCTGAGGTTTCTATGGCAATGAACTCTAACGGTATATCTGAGTGGGCTCAGCTTACTGCTGACAATATCGGCAAGTGCATCGCTATCGTTCTCGACGGTTATGTAT
>CAJGDC010000058.1 GCA_904502005.1 uncultured Alistipes sp. | reverse complement strand
GGATAACGCATAGCCCAATCCTGAGCCATACGACACATAGCATCATAAACTGAAGAGTCACCATGTGGGTGGAACTTACCCAACACGTCTCCCACGATACGGGCTGACTTACGTGTCTCCTTGTCATGATACAGATGCAGATGCTCGCTCATATCAAAGAGGATACGGCGGTGCACCGGCTTAAGTCCATCTCGCACATCAGGCAATGCACGAGAGACGATTACCGACATCGAATAGTTGATGTAGGCGGTCTTCATCTGCTCCTCGATATTCACTTTATCGATTCTGCCGACAAGACCCTTATTCATTTCTTCCAATTCCATAATATAAGTTTAAGTTCTAATTTCCTTAAATAACACGCGCAAAAATAGCGAAAATTTTTGATTTAAGCAATTTTGCCCTCAATCTTTTCGCTACTTTTACTAAATAAACGGTTAAAACTTTCGATTATTGCCTATTTTTAGGCGATTTGAGCCACTTGATTACCCTTTCCGACCCCCTGTCGGTATGGTATAAAATATGTCTGGCTTTTTGATAGCAATCTTACCACTCTCAACCAAACGATACAGTGCATCTGTTACGCTCTCTGGCGACGCTGCAACAGCTCGAGCAATTTGGCGCAGAGTCAGCTCCCCATCCTTAAGTGCCTCAACAATCTGACACTCTACATCCTGCTCAAGCTTCTCAACAGCCTCCCTACTCTGCTTGCGCTTTTTAGCAAGGCAAATATCACAACAGCCACACTCCGTAGCGCCACTGTCACCAAAATGTTTTGAGATTATCACACTGCGGCATATATCTCGATTCTCAGCATACTCAACCATAGAACGCAACCTACCAATCATCTGCTCCTTACGATAACCATAACTCTTTGGAGATATATACAACGACTCTACAGGCAGACGCTCCTCTTGCATATATATCATCGGCGAGCTATTTGCCGGCACATAGCGTATAATCTGACTACGCCATAGTTCTCGGAGTACTTGATGCACCTGCTCCCTTGACATCTCGCATGCCGCCGCCACAACCTCCTCGTCAATCGCCCTAAACTCAGTAAACAGTCCATTGTACATGCGCAACATTGTTCGCACTACACGTTCAACGTTTGCACTCATCTGATACCTATACAAGTCGTCACGGCCAACCCTAAAAATCATTCTTGCAGGGTTATCCGCCACCTCAATATAGGAGATATATTCGTTACGGTCAAGTAAATCTATCGCACCAAGAACTGTAGCCGGAAAGAGACGTTCTCGTCTACAAAAATCCTGAATATTAAATATATAGGAGTTACCGGCGCCATCGCCGATAGCAATCATTAGATATGCACAAATCTTCTCGTAAATACTCTTTACCTGCTCTATCGGAGGGAAATTACCCTCAACGCGCTGACTAAGAATCTTGTAGTCATTAGGCGCCACCATCAGCATCGCATAACTTCGCTCTCCATCACGACCTGCACGACCCGCCTCCTGATAGTAACTCTCCATTGAGTCACTCATAGTATAGTGGACAACAAATCGTACATCCGCCTTATCAATACCCATACCGAAGGCATTTGTAGCCACCATAATGCGCACCTTACCGCTCACCCACTCATCCTGACGAATAGAGCGTTCTTCGTTAGGCAGCCCTCCATGATAAAACGATGCGCTAACACCCTGCTCCTTCAGAAACTCACAAAGGCTCTCTGCTGTCTCTCGCTTACGAACATAGACTATACCACTTCCTGCCACGCTATCTATCACGCGCATAAGTTGCTCCTCTTTGTCCTCAACTTTTCTAACCACATAACTCAGATTTGGACGAGCAAAGGAGCTACGGATTGTATGCGGCTCAGCGAAGTCTAGGTTTTCCATAATATCCTCAGCAACCCTCTCCGTCGCTGAGGCAGTTAGAGCCAGCACCGGAGTATCCGGATGCATCTCTCTCAGCGTTTTGATGTGCAAATATGCGGGTCGGAAGTCGTAGCCCCACTGCGAGATACAGTGCGCCTCATCTACAGCAATGAGCGAGATATTCATTCGCCTTGCACGCAGGCGAAAAATATCTGAATTGAGTCGTTCAGGGGCAACGTAGAGAAACTTCACATCTCCATAGACACAATTATCAAGAGCTATATCAATCTTACGACGCGAGAGTCCTGAATGAATAGCTACTGCCGAGATACCTCGCTGTCGCAACCTATCAACCTGGTCCTTCATCAGTGCAATAAGTGGCGTAATAACGACACACAACCCCTCCGAGGCGAGTGTCGGAAGTTGATAAGTTATTGATTTACCGCCACCTGTAGGCATAAGGGCAAGGGTATCTCGTCCCGAAAGCACAGACGAGATAATCTCATACTGCGACTCTCGGAAGCTCTCATAGCCCCAATATTGCTTGAGTATTGACAGCAACTTCTCCTTCATCGGTCGCTAAATTACACTTTTTTTTACTGATAGACTATTTTTCCAACAAAAATATTAACTTTGTCGTGAAAAAACTGGAACTATGAAGAGTGAACTAGAAAAAATGCTGACGGGTGAACTTTACAACTTTCACGATCCGGAGGTCAACGCCGCCTTTGGGCGTAGTAAAGAGATTCTTGTCCGTCTAAATAACATGACGCGCCGCGACCCTGAGTTTCCCAAGGTGTTGCGCGAGCTAATACCAGATATGCCCGAGAGTTCTACCATCTCCGTACCTTTCTACTGCGATGTAGGATTTACAATAAAGGTTGGTGAACACAGCTTTATAAATAAGAATTGCACATTCCTTGACTCTGGAGGAATAACAATCGGCAACTACACCAAGATTGGTCCAAACTGCGGGTTCTACACACCCCAACACCCAATCAACTACCTTGAGCGTCGTAAACCTATTGAGACAGGCATGCCGATAAAGATTGGCGACGATTGCTGGATTGGCGGTAGCGTTACAATCTGCCCTGGAGTTACAATTGGCGACCGTTGCATCATTGCTGCCGGCAGCGTTGTAACCAAGGATATTCCAGACGACTGCATGGCTGCCGGAAATCCCGCGGTTGTAAAGAAGAAATTACTATAAACACCTGACATACACAACTTTATGTACGAATATATCACCGGAAAACTTACAGAGCTAGCTCCCGCATATGCTATTATTGAGGCGGCAGGAGTTGGCTATTTTATCAACATATCCCTTCAGACATATTCAGAGATTGAGAATAGCGACAACGTAAAACTCTATCTGCACTACATCGTTCGTGAAGATGCGCAGATTCTCTACGGTTTTGCGTCCAAGGCAGAACGCGAGCTCTTCCGACTACTTATTGGAGTTTCGGGCGTAGGTGGTAATACCGCCCGCATGATTCAATCTACATACTCCCCTTCAGAACTACGCAATATCATCGGCAGTGGCAATGCTGTACTACTAAAAAATGTCAAGGGTTTAGGACTCAAGACGGCACAGAAGATTATCGTTGAGCTTAGTGGCAAGATGGTAGAGCTTAAGGTTGATGAAAAGATAGCAGGAGCTGTGTCAAGCATTGATAATGAAGCATATAACGAAGCCCTTTCGGCACTGGTCATGCTCGGTTTTCAGAAGGGTGCATCGGAGAAAGTTCTCAAGAAAATATTTAAGGAGAATCCCGATTTACGAGTTGAAGAGGCAATTCGCATAGCTTTGAAACAATTATAGTTGGAAGTTCGCGTAATATTTTATATCTTTGCGCGTTATATGGCTATGAAACGATTGTTTTTTACAATAATGGCAGTTTGCGCAGCGCTACTATGCAGCTGCAGTAACGATGAGGAGATGCTCACAAAGCAGAAAGATAGCATTGTGAAGTATCTTACATCGTCACGTCGTCTTATTGACGAGCAGGAGGTTAGCAGTTCTCTGGACGAGAATCCCCCTTTCTACACCGCCTTTAACAACTCTTCGTATCGCCACATAACAAACTACTATGAGCAGGGGCGTGATGAGTGGATGATAGTTGAGCCAAACAGCATTATTGACATTCAGTTCAACGCCTACATCTTCTCTGGCTCTGAGCCCGGCATGAAGGATGTCTATTGGTCAAATATTCCTGAGACAATATCAGCTCTTGAGGCAAACAACAGACATCAGTACGACCACCTTATTTGGTCTAAAGAGCCGCTGACCGTACGTCTTGGCAGAGGAGAGGTATTGAAGGGCCTTGAGGATGCACTTGTCGGATGCCGCGACCAGGACTCTGTTCAGGTATATATCACCTCACAGGCCGCCTATGGTAAGCATATCATTGGCTCGGTGCCTAAGAACAGCTCGGTGGCATGGTACATTAAGATTTTGAGTGTAACACGATAGAATATGAAAAATATGAAGATTATAATCGCACTTTTACTCTCTCTTTTCGCACTAAGTTCATGCGTTAAAGAGGTAGAATATTCTGGTGATGAGCTGGAGGCTCGCTCACTGAAGGCATGGATTAAGAAGAACCGTCCCGAGCTTGTAGGCAACTATCAGGAGAAGGGTGGCTACTATGTCGATGTACTTAATTGGGGCGATAGCGAAGCTACAGCAACATCTGAGAACGATTTTGGTGGCAAGCCAATCATGGAGCAGGACACCTGCTGGGTATTCTACAACTTTACAGGCTACGACCTTGATGGCAATGTATGCGCAACACGAAATGAGATGGTTGCTCGTCTGCAGGCTACATATTCAGACCGCACACACTACGTTCCTTATGGTAACTACTGCGGTAAGGAGGAGTATTACGCCATTGTTGAGGGTAGCTACCTCGCCTCTCGTAATAAGATTAAGCTAAGCGAGGAGTATGTTGCCTCAAAGTCTGACATCTGCAAGAGCACCGAGCTAATGCTCCGCAAGGGCTCAAAGGTTCGTCTATACCTCTCTTCTACTATCGGCTACGGTTCAAGTGGCTCTTCTACAGAGGGTGGTTATGAGGGTCAGTACGCTCTGGATGCAAATGTTCCAATGATTCTGGACATGGAGGTTGTTCGCGTAGTCAAAAACCCTTCAGACAACGAGCTTGAGATGGTCAATGCAGTGGTTAAGCAGAGTAACGAAAATAGCGAGCAGGTTGCATGGCATCAAGTAGAGAATACCGAAGAGAAGGAGGAGGGAGAGACAGACGGTGATAATGACACCGAGTCAAGTACCGACACCGAGGATACTGAGGGCGATAAGAAGGAGCCAAAGTACTATGAGGGTATCTACTACAGCACAAATTTCACCCCAACCGATAAGTTTGCACACCTTGCTTATGTGCGTCCAGATATTGAGGGTTTGGGTAATCCGTATACAGACTCTAAGCGCTTTGCCAATATGGCCGAGTTTGATAGCAAGCTCTGGAAAATCCTCAATGAGAAGTTTGCAGACAAGATTGCCGAGACCTCTAATGAGGATGCTAAGGAGATTGGCGATGACAACTCTGCAATGATTTGGTATGTAGGCCGCTTCCTTGATGGTTTTATCTTCGACACCAATATTAAAGAGGTTAAGGAGCTTGCCTACAACGAGAGCGACGCCGGCTCTGCACTAACATACTCCGTATCATCAAATAAAGACGAGTATATCAGTGCATGGGCACACTGTATTCCAAAGCTCAGATATGGCCGTTGGGGCGCAATTATCACCACATCAGGCTATGCATACGGCTCTACAGGCGTATCTGCCTCAACAAGCACCTCTGGCGGTAGTTATAATGCCGGATATAACGCCCTTGCAAATCTCTATAACTACTATAGCATGATGGGCTCAGCTTACTATAACCCTTATAGCTATTATAACTACTACAACTACTATGGCGGCTATAATAACTACTACGACTACGAGGAGACAACCTCGACTATTGAGACTGAGATTGCCCCATATACTCCACTGGTATTCTACGTCTTCGTGGAGCCAACTGAGACCGTTGACGAGTAGATTTCTGATAAGCTAAAACAGAAGTGGCAAGGAGTCTCCTTGCCACTTTTTTACGCTATCACAGTAGCCATTAGCTGTTAGCTATTAGCCAATCTGATTTTAGACGAGGATTTACCACGCTCGGCAAAAAAATCCCACCGATGGATAGTACTAAGTACAGCCATTGGTGGGACTTTTTTGTTAGCGGCAGTAAATACCGTATAAAATCGGATTTACCTATAGTTTGAGCGAACTAATCTCAACACCTCATTATTAAACTCGTCTGCCGCAAGCAACTGCTCAAGGGTTAGGTGCATACGGTAGCGCCAATAGTGAGTTGGATTTGCCGGAATATTGATGCGCTCAGCCTCTGGGTCTGCAAAGCGAATATTGCCGTCAATAGAGATCCAATCCTGCAGAGGCAGAATGGTAAGCATTGCAGGCGAAGCGAGATGGCGATTGATAATCTCGTGGCAAATCTCTGGTGTAGCGTCTACAGGAGCCTCACCCCACCACTGCATAACATTGTTATAGTAGTGCTGAGTAGTCTCGCGGTTCTCGCGCCACCAAGCACGAACAGGGTTCATATCATGTGTTGAAGTGGTGCAGACTGCACGATATGGATAGTGCATAACTGCGCCAAACTCTACGCCAGTATCCTTTGGCATACGCTCAATCTCGAGTGAGAGAATCTGTTGGTTATTCATCACCTCAGGCACGCAGTCTGGAATCATACCAAGGTCCTCGCCGCAGGTGAGCATGCGTGTAGTCTCAACGAGCATAGAGAGTCGCTGCTCGGCGATGTTCTTCCAGAAGTCATTATGGCGACGATAGTAGAACTCGTTGTGAATCTCTGCAAAGGCGTGCTTCTGGCCATCGCTAAGGCATCTAAAGCTATTAGTATCAAATGGAGTGATACGAGGATAGTAGTGACCCTCACTATGACGATACTCAAGCCAAAGTACATCGTCAGAGCTATAATCCTTTGCTACATCTCGCGCAGGATCAAAGTCAAAGCCGCGCCAACGAATGTCATCAGCTGTATAAGGTAGTGATGGATTAAACTCACCAAGCAGAGCATTTACAGCATCAAGAGGCACCTCCCAGATACGGAAGAAACCGAGGATATGGTCAATACGATAGGCATCAAAGTACTCTGCCATCTTGCGGAAGCGAGTCTTCCACCAGCCGTATCCATCCTTTGCCATCTCCTCCCAGTTGTAGATTGGGAAGCCCCAATTCTGACCGGTAACAGAGAAGTCATCAGGTGGAGCGCCCGCAGAAGATTTCATAACAAAGAGCTCTGGGCTCACCCATGCATCAACGCTGATTGGGCTAACACCGATAGGAATATCACCCTTAAGAGCTACACCCACAGAGTGTCCATACTCAATAGCTGCATGTAGCTGACGGTCAAGGTGATACTGGATAAAGCGATAGAAGTCTACCGCCTCTGTATTCTTCTCGGCAAACTTAGCCACCTGAGCAGCATTGTAAGTTGCATATTTGCCCCACTGCTTGAAGTCAGCAGTCTTATTCTTATCGCGCAGAACTGAGTAGACTGCATAAGGGGTTAGCCAGCCCTCATTTGCGGCGATAAATGCCTTATACTCCTTGCTTGCAAGAGTCTTTGCGCCACTCTCAGCAAAGAGGATATGCAGGTAATCAAACTTTGCGTTCAATGCTCGCTCATAATCTACCTGACCCAGCGCATTAAGCTCTGCCTGCAGAGCAGCAAAACGCTCGCGGTCTGTCTTCTTGCGCAGCTTACCTGCCGCCTCAAGGTTGATATAGAGTGGATGCAGGGCAATGGTTGAGTTGGCATTATATGGATATGAGTCCTTCCATGTGCGAGTCATTGTTGTGTCGTTAATAGGCAAAATCTGGATAATATTCTGACCAGTTCTTACACACCAATCGGCAAGAAGCTTAAGGTCGGCAAAATCACCAACACCAAAGCTACGCTCACTACGCAATGAGAACATAGGCACAGCAACACCTGCACCACGCCAAGTAGCGCAATCTCTAAGGCGTAGACCTCTTATTATATATGCAGCCTGAGTCTGTCCGAAGTAAGGCATTGTGCGATTCTCGCCCTCCTCCCAACGGATAACGGCGCCGGTTGTAGCATCAACAACAACAAACTTATATTGTGCTGAGCTCTCTGCCGTGTCAAGTGTAATAGCCCACACACCGCCACCTACATGGGTCATTGGGCGCAGAAGTTCACTGCTCCACTCGCCCATCTGAGTTGTTGAACCAGAGAGCGCCAACGCCTCATTGCGACGAAGAGTCATAGCCTCAACCTCCAAACGAACGCCTGCAGTAGAGAGCTTAGGCATCGCCTCTGATGCATGAGCAAAGATTGTATCGGTGAACATAGAGGTGTAGAATGCGCGGTTTGCAGGGCGCTCAGACCAACTATCCTCAACAATCAGATACTTCGTATCAGCAGCAACAGTGTAGATATGTCCCTCACCCCACTCTGTGCGAATAGTAGATTCATCACTACCCAACACCTCAAAATGATAGTTCAAGAGCTTGGTACTCTTTGGCATGCTGAACATAGCAACCCACTTAGCACCAGAGTAACTCATGTCTACCCTCTTGCCATCTGCAAGCACAAGGACAACTCTCTCTCCCCATGCTGTGCGATAATCAATAGTTACGGTAATATTCATATTTGTATAGTTATAGTTTCTCTGTAACAAATATACAAATAAAAATGGATATTACGCAGGGTAAATATCCATTTCTTCTCAAACTGTAAGTTTTTGGTTATGAACAGACAAATAACAGCGTTGGTTGGGGAGCAGGTTATGTTTAGCGGATAAAAAATAACAGTCGTAGCGATTCTACGACTGTTATTTTAATCGTATGCCACAATTGGCACACTATCTGAGCATTACTATCCCAAAAATGCGAGCAGGATACCTGCTGCAACTGCTGAACCAACAACACCTGCAACGTTTGGACCCATAGCGTGCATAAGTAGGAAGTTTGACTTATCGTACTCCTGACCTACGGTCTGAGATACACGTGCAGCCATTGGCACTGCAGATACACCTGCAGAACCGATGAGTGGATTGATCTTCTTACCCTCCTTAGCAAAGAGGTTCATAACCTTAGCCAAAAGAACGCCACCTGCAGTACCTGCGCTAAATGCAAGGATACCGAGAACAAGAATACCAAGAGTCTTGAAGTTGAGGAATGAGCCTGCAGTAGCAGTAGCACCTACAGAGATACCGAGGAAGATAACCACGATATTCATCAACTCGTTCTGAACAGTCTTAGAAAGACGATCAACAACACCGCACTCCTTGATAAGGTTACCAAGCATCAGACAGCCTACAAGTGGAGCTGCAGATGGGAGGAGCAGTGAGATAACAACAGCGATGATAACTGGGAAGAGGATCTTCTCGGTCTTAGATACCTGGCGAAGCTGTGACATCTTAATCTTACGCTCAGCGTCAGTTGTCAGTGCACGCATAATTGGTGGCTGGATAACTGGCACAAGAGCCATATAAGAGTAAGCAGCGATAGCGATAGGACCAAGGAGCTCTGGAGCAAGGCGAGCGGTAAGGAAGATAGATGTTGGACCATCAGCACCACCGATAATACCGATACTACCGCACTCATTAGGAGCAAAACCAAGGGCATAAGCGCCAAGGAAAGTAGCGAAGATACCCAGCTGAGCTGCTGCACCCAAGAGGAAGCTCTTAGGGTTAGCAATCAGCGGACCGAAGTCGGTCATAGCACCTACACCAACGAAGATAAGACATGGATAGATACCAAGCTTAACACCAAGATAGAGGAAGTCAAGCAGACCACCGGTCTTATAGAGGTCATACCAATCAATCTGACCCTCATCAAAAAGGGTTGGGTGGAACATATCCGCACCAGGGAGATTGGTAAGTAGCATACCAAAAGCAATAGGGAGCAGCAGCAGTGGCTCAAACTGCTTCTTGATTGCCAAGTAGAGTAGGAAGCAGGCAAGTGCAATCATCACTACGTACTTCCAACCACCCTCAGCAAAGAAGGCTCCAAAGCCCGAAGTCTCTG
>CAJGDC010000057.1 GCA_904502005.1 uncultured Alistipes sp. | reverse complement strand
CGGTGTCAAGATTGGTACTCCAGAGGATAGTAAGGCTCTTAACCTTGAGGGTCTACGTTACGACAAGATTATCATCATGACCGATGCCGACGTGGATGGTGCACATATTGCAACACTGATGCTTACATTCTTCTTCCGTAAGATGCGAGAGTTGATTGAGAATGGACATATCTATATCGCTACCCCACCTCTCTACCTTGTTAAGAAGGGTAATCGTGAGCGTTATTGCTGGTCTGACGAGGAGCGTGATTCTCTGATTGAGGAGATGGGTAAGGGTGTTAAGATTACTCGATACAAAGGTCTTGGTGAGATGAATGCGAAGCAGCTCTGGGAGACAACTATGAACCCTGAGACCCGTATCCTTCGTCAGGTGACTATCGAGAATGCTATTGAGGCGGATCGTATATTCTCAATGCTTATGGGTGACGAGGTTGGTCCTCGCCGTGAGTTTATTGAGGCGAATGCTACATACGCAAATATTGACGCTTAATTTTGTAAATGCTACTTTGGGAATAGCTTGTGCTGTTCCCATTTTTTATACCTAAAACATTACAACTATGGAGGTAACAGTTATTGGTGTCGCTGGCGGCACAGGTTCGGGTAAGAGTACCCTTGTGAAGCGATTGCAGGAGGCTTTTCGTAGTGAGGATGTGGCAACTCTCTGCCATGACTATTACTACAAGGCGCATCCGGAGCTTACTTATGAGGAGCGCACAAAACTCAACTATGACCATCCACAGTCGTTTGATACCGATATGCTTGTGGAGCATGTTCGTGCATTAAAGAGTAATGTGGCTGTTGAACGTCCTGTCTACTCATTTGTTGAGCATAATCGTACAGAGGAGACGGTGGCGGTCAAACCATCTAAGGTTATCATCATTGATGGTATTCTTATCTTTGAGAATAAGGAGCTGCGTGATTTGATGGATATTAAGGTCTTTGTTGATACAGATGCAGATCTTCGCCTTGCTCGTCGTATCTTGAGAGATGTTCGTGAGCGTGGAAGAAGCATGGAGTCTGTAATCAGCCAATATACCACTACCGTCAAACCTATGCACGAAGAGTTTGTTGAGCCAAGTAAGAAGTATGCAGATGTAATTATCCCTGAGGGTGGTTTTAACTCAGTGGCTGTTCAGATGCTTATACAGAATATTCGCTCAATTGTTGAGAAATAGTTAGTATGTAAATAGATATAATAAAAGGACTTCACTGAAGTCCTTTTATTATTTTATACCTCTGCAATCTTCTTTATCTCGCTTAAAAGATTAAGCGCTTCAAGTGGCGTTAAAGAGTTGATGTCCAAACCCTTAATCTGATCGCGTATCTGAATAAGCACTGGGTCGTCAATTTTGAACATTGATAGCTGTATAGCATCTGCGGCAGGCTGAGTAGCTACGGTAACAGACGGTGATGGCTTACGACTTTTTTTGCGTGCGGATGGTGATACAGATGGTACTATTTCGTTATCTCCATATACCTGCTCCAGATTTTTGAGTATTGACGTTGCTCGCTCAACAATTGATGTCGGCATACCCGCCATACGAGCTACATGTATACCAAAAGAGTGCTCTGTGCTACCTCTCTCTAATTTGCGCAAGAAGACTATAGTATTGTCTACCTCTCTAACTGAAACGTGGTAGTTCTTTACTCGCTGACACATCTGCTCAAGTTCATTGAGCTCGTGGTAGTGTGTGGCAAAGAGTGTTCTTGGTTGTAAGTTGCGATGGTTGTGCAGGTACTCAACCATAGACCACGCTATTGATATACCGTCGTAAGTGCTTGTTCCTCGGCCAATCTCGTCAAGGAGTACAAGGCTGCGCTTAGAGATATTATTCAATATGCTTGCGCTCTCCAACATCTCAACCATAAAGGTAGACTCGCCCTGGGAGATGTTGTCACTCGCACCGACGCGGGTGAAAATCTTATCTACAATACCTATGTGCGCGCTATCTGCTGGTACAAATGAGCCCATCTGTGCCATCAGTACAATGAGTGCAGTCTGGCGCAATAGTGCCGACTTACCCGACATGTTAGGTCCTGTGATAATGATTATCTGCTCACTATTTGAGTCAAGAGTAAGGTCGTTAGGGATGTATTGCTCCCCTACTCCCATCAGGGTCTCAATTACCGGATGACGAGCCGCTTTGAGTTCTATCTTCACACCATCGTCAAGCGTTGGGCGACAGTAGTTTCTCTCAACTGCGAGAGTCGCAAAGCTGAGTAGACAGTCTATTGTAGCAATAGCCTTTGCGTCTGCTTGTAACTGCTTGAGGTGTAGAGATATATATGAAAGTAACTCGTTGTATATCTGCTGCTCAAGAATTAGCATGCGCTCCTCGGCACCAAGAATTTTACTCTCGTACTCCTTTAGCTCTTCGGTTATATATCGCTCGGCAGAGGTGAGCGTTTGCTTGCGAATCCAACCCTCCGGCACCCTATCTTTGTGGGTATTGCGTACCTCAATGTAGTAACCAAATACATTGTTGTAGCTAATCTTTAGTGACGGGATACCGGTGGCTTCACTCTCACGTTGCTGTATTGCCTGAAGTACATCTTTACCATGCAGTGCCACACGGCGCAAATCGTCTAGCTCAGCATTTACCCCGTCAGCAATAATACCACCCTTCTGAATCTGATTGTTTGTAGGGTCTGGGTATATGTCGTGAGCTAATCGGTCACGAACGGCTGTCAGAGTGTCAATTTTGTCAGCTATAGAGTGTAGTACTGGATTGTCTGTAGACTCGAGCGCAGCCTTGAGAACCTCGACAGAGTATAGAGAGTTTTTTAATTGAACCAACTCTCGTGGAGTGACTCTCATAGATGCTACGCGCGATGCTATACGCTCTAGGTCGCCTATTGAACTAACTTGCTCACGGACAGACTCTGCAAGTGAACTATCCTCAACAAATGCGCTGACAACATCCTGTCGGCGCGTTATGCGCTCAATGTCGAGTATCGGCATGGCAATCCAACGGCGTAGTAGTCGTCCACCCATAGGTGTCGCTGTGCGGTCTATAACCTTAGCGAATGAGGTCTTATCACTACCGTTGGAGCTGAAAAGTTCAAGGTTGCGGATTGTAAACTTGTCAATCCATACATAATCGCTCTCGTCCAATCTTGAAATAGAGCTGATGTGGGCAATCTGTTTATGCTCAGTAAATTCAAGGTAGTAGAGTATAGCGCCTGCTGCAGTAATACCCTCTATCATACCCTCTACACCAAAACCTCGCAAAGATTGTGTGCCAAATTGGGTGCAGAGCTTGTCTACATTTACCTGATATGAGAAGACCCACTGCTCAAGTCTGTAGGTGTAGTGCTTTGTGCCAAAAGCGCTTTTGAATCGCTCTTCACAACCGCGCTGGTAGACAATCTCTTTCGGTGCAAGGCTGGAGATTAACTTTTCTATATATTTGTCACTGCCCTCAGCAACGAAAAACTCACCAGTTGTAATGTCTAGAAATGCTACACCGCTCTTCTCTTTACCAAAGCATACGGCAGCTAAGTAGTTGTTCTCCTTGTTTTCGAGAATGTTCTCGCTTAGTGTAACACCTGGAGTCACAAGTTCTATAACGCCTCTCTTAACAAGCCCCTTGACTGTCTTTGGGTCCTCCAACTGCTCACATATAGCCACACGCTTACCTGCACGCACCAATTTTGGTAGATATGTATCTACAGCATGGTGCGGAAAGCCGGCAAGCTCTACAGAAGATGCTGCGCCATTAGCTCGCTTAGTGAGTGTAATTCCGAGTATTGCCGAAGCTGCTATAGCATCGTCGCCAAAGGTCTCGTAAAAGTCTCCGACACGAAAAAGAAGAATCGCATCGGGATGAACAGCCTTGATTTGATAGTACTGCTTCATCAAGGGTGTCTCAACATATTTTTTCTCTACTGCCATAATTGGCAAAGGTAACAATTTTGGGCGATTATTCAAAGAAACTATCGTCAAAATTGACAAAAAATACTCTCTCTGTGGCTCGTGTGATGGCTGTATATAGCCAGCGAAGCATATCTTTGTTCATCTGCTCCTCACCGAAGAGAAATCTGTCGATAAATACTGCGCTCCATTGACCACCTTGAGCCTTGTGACATGTGACAGCGTAGGAGAATTTTACTTGCAGAGCATTGTAGTATTCATTCTCACGTATCTCCTTGAAGCGCTTGATTTTACTCTTTATGTCGGTGTAGTCCTTCTCTACTTCATAAAATAGTTTTTGCGACTGCTCGTATGTAAGCGAAGGGGACTCAGATGTGAGTGTGTCAAGTAGAATTTTGCACTCAATCTCTGTGTTGTCGTAGTCGGCAAACTCAAGTACCGCAGATGCAAATCTAAAGCCGTAGAGCGACTCAAATCGGCGGATACGCTTGAGTTTGGCAATATCTCCGTTGGCAATAAAGTTCATCGGACAGTTCTCTATACGCTCAGTATAGTGATAGTTATTCTTTACGACCATAAGCATATCGCCACTCTCTATCTCCTCCTCGGCAAAGAGTGTGTTGCGCCTAATGCCCTCGTTATATCTATTCGCACGCTTGTTTGAACGAGTGATTACTATTGTCTCATCGCGCCCATAGCGGTCATAGCACTCCTGTAGACGTTCTAAAAACTCCCCGCCATTAAGGGCCTCTACATCGTCAAAACTGGTATCTAGCTTAGGTATTTCGTAGATACCGTTCTCGAGCATGCATCTAACAAGGGTGGCGTTGAAAAGTATACCCGATGTCTGCTCTTGACGTACTACTTCGTCCATGGTTTCATAGACAACATCTGCATATGGTAGCAACTCGGCTGGGCAGAGCGCAGGGCTGAAATCATCGCCCACGGGAGGTAGCTGTGCTGAGTCGCCGACTAACATGAGTCGGCAGCGTTTGCCGCTTCTTACATATTGGATTAAGTCCTCTAATAGCGAGCCACTTCCAAAGAGTGTTTTGTCTGAACTACTGCCTGTTGAGAGCATTGATGCCTCGTCGACAATAAATAGAGTCTCAACCTCGCGATTGAGATTAAGAGAGAATTTTGACTCATATTGAGCGTTTGTTTGCTCGCGATAAATTCTTTTGTGTATTGTTAAAGCCTTCTGGTTGGCGTACTTTGACAAAACTTTGGCAGCACGACCTGTTGGGGCAAGAAGTATTGTTTTGATACCTAATGATTTAAGAGCATCAACTACAGCGGCAATTAAGGTAGTTTTGCCGGTTCCAGCGTATCCGTTTAGCACAAAAAAACTTGAGAAATCATCATCCGAAAGATATTCTGAGAGCGAATTGATGATTTTTTTTTGATTTTCCGTTGGTTGGAACGATAATTTTGCGTAAATTTGGGTCGCAATTGTGATGCTTTGCATTTTCAGTTGTTTTATTTGGCTACAAACATAGCATTTTTTTCGTAGCTCTGCAACTAAATAAAAAAATTATAAATTAAAATTATTTCTAAAAATGGGAAAGAAACTACTTCAATTAGTGCTTGCTTTGGCAGCAGTAGGTCTGGGCTTCTATGTCTATGTCCTAATCTCAACACCAATTAAGTTTGCTGAGGAGCAGAAAATCCGCGAGAAGGCGGTTATCACTCGCATCAAGGACATTCGTACAGCTGAGCGTCAGTTTAAGAGTAAGTATCAGCACTTTACTGCTGACTTCGATTCGCTTATCAACTTCGTTCTCAACGAGACTATGGAGGGTGAGCGTCGTCTTATCGATGAGGATGACTCTGTTGCTATGGCACAGGCTCGTAAGAAGTATGGCCGTAAGTTTAAGAATGTAGAGAAGTTTACCTACTCTGTTAAGGACTCTCTGTTCAAGCACCTCTCTGTTGAGGATGTTCAGAATCTTCGCTACATCCCATACTCAGACAATAAGGAGTTCTACCTTGAGGCAGCTATTCTTACTACTGAGTCTAAGATTGTTATCCCTACTGTAGAGTGCCGTGCACCTTACATCAACTTCCTTGATACTGTTGTTTATCGCCAGGAGGTTATCAATCTTGTAGACAACTGTCTGAACGTTCTTAACAAGTACCCTGGCATCAAGTTCGGTGCTATGGATCGTGGTAACAATGAGGCAGGTAACTGGGAGGAGCTCTAGTATCTCCGATAATAAAGCGTCCATCCGTCTTGCTTCGGGTGGACGCTTTTTTTCTGCGTCTACACTTGGGTCTATGCCTGAGAGTGGCGATGTTGTTGTGTGTGTAGATACACCGCGCGTAACACTTCTGCCGGTTGCTCTCGCTGCCAATATTTCAGCTGAGCAAGCGCTTGCTGTTACAGGTCAAGCTCCACACGGCGATGAGATTGCTGTGTTCAGCGCTTCAGTTGGTGATATGTGCGCAGCTATTGCTATCTCTGAACGTTGCTATACTGCGCTTTCAGAACAGCTTGGCTCGAGGTTGAGTGTAACCACTCCCCTACTCTCTACCACTCATAGTGGCGAGCATTGTGTTGTTATAGAGTTGGTGGATAATATTTGTTATTTGCGTTTGTATAACTCAACGCTACAGCTGGCAGAGGCTTTGGAGATTGGTAGCGATGATGAGTTGCTCTTCTATTTGGCAAATATTTTAGACGCTACATCTACCCCTATAACTATACCTATATATATTATAGGCTCTCATAGTAGCGCAAAGATGTTAAAAAAGTATTATAAAGTTGTATGCGAATAATCAGTGGTAAATATCGCGGACGAGCAATTAATCCGCCGAAGAATCTACGAGCAAGGCCTACGACAGACTTTGCTAAGGAGAATTTGTTTAATATCCTTCAGAATCTTGTAGATTTTGAGCAATGTGATGTGCTTGACCTCTTCTCCGGTACAGGCTCTGTGAGTTATGAGTTTGCCTCTCGTGGAGCAAATAGTGTAACTTCGGTAGAGATTAATGCTGTGCACCATAACTTTATTCGTACTACCGCTCGCTCTCTTGGCGCTGATAATATTTTTGCCGTTAAGGCTAATGTTTTCCTCTACTTGAAGAGTTGTCCAAAGAGTTTTGATATTGTTTTCTCTGATGCACCGTACGATTTGGAGGGCTTAGAGCAGGTCGTTGGGCTTGTTTTAGATGGAAATATACTCAAAGAGGATGGAATATTCATTTTTGAGCACTCAGAAAAGTATAATTTTGAGAATCATCCATTATTTTGGCAGTCAAGAAGTTACGGTAGCGTGCAGTTCTCCTTCTTCAAAAAATAATATTTTTTTTGAAAAAAAAGTGTAAAAAAGTTTGGATATTGAAAAATTTGCTCTATCTTTGCACTCGCAATCAGGAAGGGAAAACACTACTGAAAGCAAGGTTCTTGGTGCGTTAGTTCAGCTGGTTAGAATACGTGCCTGTCACGCACGGGGTCAGGGGTTCGAGTCCCCTACGCACCGCACCAAAGAAGACAATCCGAAAGGTTGTCTTCTTTTTTTGTATGTCAACCCTGCGAGGGTAATGTTGATTGCATCAACTGCGTGTTGTTCATAGCGCCATTTTGTGTGCAAGCCCACAATGTCACTATGCTTGTTCAACAAGCCAAGTATTGTGTGGTGATTAACAAAAAATGTAAAAAAATCTATGCTTATGGTGCATTTTTATTTGTAGATTAAAAAAAATGCTCTATCTTTGCACTCGCAATTAGAAAGGAATAACATTTCTGAAAGCAAGGTTCTTGGTGCGTTAGTTCAGCTGGTTAGAATACGTGCCTGTCACGCACGGGGTCAGGGGTTCGAGTCCCCTACGCACCGCACCAAAGAAGACAATCGAAAGGTTGTCTTCTCTTTTTGTGTCTATGTCCCACGATGACTATACCGATAAATCGGTATAGTGTAGTGATGATATCTTGCTTTGAGTGCAAGCCCTCAGCAACTTATCATCACTACACATTGCTTCGCAATAGTCATCGTAGAGCATTAAACAACTATTTGTGTATAGGTGACTCAAACTTATGAGGGGTTACCTCCTCGGTTATCCGCGCACCAAGCGTTGCTTGACTGCGCTACCTCGTCGGTGATGACGCACAGTGGCAAAAGCCTGACGACATTACCTCGGTCGTGTATTTCCGCTCCGCATTCTGCGACTGCGGCACTCTCTCGGTGATGACGCACACTTCTGTGCGACATTCGAGTCCCCTACGCACCGCACCAAAGAAGACAATCGAAAGGTTGTCTTCTTTTTTTGTGTCTACACCTTGCGAGGGCAATGTTGTTTGCATCAACTGCGTGTTGCAACAGCCTGTGTTGTATATATTAGAGCCGTTATCTTCTTTTTTTCGCATATATTTACCTTTTTGTGATATTTTGGTTATATTTGTGGTGTGAAAACCTTTATTAATAACCTATGATTGCAAAACTGCTACTCATTTTTTTCTATCTACTTGCTCCTGCAGGAGTGTTGTGGATAACTCGTAAGTTTGAACTATTTCGTCGTCTTGGCCCCGTACTTACACTATATATTTTGGGTGTTATTGTTGCTAATATTGGTATCTTTCCTTCAGACGCTGAACTTCATAAATCTTTTTTAGCCTTTCAAGAGAGTATATCGGAGATTCTTGTGCCATTGGCATTGCCGATGATGCTCTTCGGTTGTAATTTCAAAAGGTTCTCTTGGGGTAAAAGTCTCAGTGCGCTTATTGTAGGTGTCGTTTCTGTGGCAGCTATTGTTGTGGTGAGCTATCTAATGTTTGCTGAGGAGCTTGGTGTTGAATCCCCTAAGATGGCAGCATCGCTTGTAGGACAGTATACTGGTGGAGCCGCAAATCTTGCCGCTATAAAACAGATGGTGGGACTTAGCACAGAGAGTTTTGTGATGCTCTCAACATGTAATCTAATTGTATCGTTCTTCTATCTGATGTTCCTAATGGGCGGTGGTGTGACTATTGCCCGCAAGATTGTAGGTCGTAATAATTATACCGAGCAGGAGGTTAAGATTGACAAAGACGACGATAATCCATATCGAGATTTTGCAACAAAAGCATCTATTATTCAGCTACTTAAGGTATTTGCAGCGTCGGTCGTGATTATGGGTATATCTGTAGTAGTCGGAAAGGTTGTTGGTGGTAAATCTGGAATATCTATGGTTGCACTTATTCTGACAATTACCACATTATCGTTGCTTATGACAGGCTCTAAGCAGGTGCGCAGTTGGGATAAGAGTTATGATGCAGGTATGTATCTTATCTATGTCTTCTGCTTGGTGATGGCAACAATGGCTGACCTCTCTTCGATTAACTGGGAGCAGAGTATTTTTGTTCTGATGTTCCAAGCTGTTATTATATTTGGTTCTCTGCTTATCACTGTCCTCCTGGCTCGACCACTGCGTATAGATGCAGATACAGCTGTAATTACATCTAATACGCTTGTTAACTCGCCTGTATGTGTGCCTATGATTGCAGCTACGATGAAGAATCGTGATGTTGTGGTTGTTGGTATTACAAATGGTTTGGCGGGTTACGCTATTGGTAACTACCTTGGATATTTAATCTACCAGTTGCTGTTGATGTTGTAGCATTGTCCTACAATAAGGAGCCTGTGAATATTGTTAATCTTTGACAGCTACTTTACCGTAACTGTTGGAATATCACTCCACTGCGTTGTGTAGTGGGGTGATTGATTTTCACTCGCACTCCGAACCTTACCACTGCCCTGAACAGCAAGTTTGATTGTTCCTTTGCCGAATGTAGCATTAATAGAATCTAATGCTGCGGTTATCTTGTGTTCGCGCTCAATGCACTCTCTATCCTCAAATAGAGAGTGGATAACTCCATCTTCTGCAACGAGTTTGGTCGCGATTACTCCCGCTTTTTTGTATCCATATCCCCTCTTGAATAGCCCTTTTGTAGCATTTACAGCATTGGTGACAATTGTGCGAACATCTGACGTTGGTGTTGTGAATTGTACTATTGCACTTGAGTGCGCCTGCGGTGCGTCTTCCTTAAAACGATTGGTGCAGGCAAAGACTACTATCTCTGATGTAACGGAGTGCTGTTTACGCAACTTCTCAGCCATAGTTGAAGCGAAGTTTGCTATCTGCTCCTGCAGCTCCTTGACCTCATATATCTCGGATGAGAAACTACGAGAAACGCATATAGATTGCTTTGCTTCGAAGCCATCTTCAAACTCAATACAAGGAGTACCTTGCAACTCTTTCCAAGTTCTCACACCCGTTATGCCAAACATATTCTGAACAACACCTTCGGGCAACTGGGTGAACTCATAAGCCGTATTTATACCCTTTGCCTTCAACTT
>CAJGDC010000056.1 GCA_904502005.1 uncultured Alistipes sp. | reverse complement strand
GAACACTCAAACTACAAATGGCAATAATAGCTATGCACTCGCTGCTTAATTTTCCAGGAAAATTAGCTTAATTGATGCACACTAGGTCTGCGTCAACGAGTATCCCGAACAGCCATCCCGCTCTCTGATGGTTTGTTCATATGGGGTATCATCTTTTGAGAGATAGCGCGATATGTGCCTCGGTTATCGTGCGAGATTTAGGGGCTGGGGTTAGGATTTTGGCTGTTGCCTGCCGAGTTCTAGCAGGAGGATTAAACGGCAACTAAGCGTGTAGAAAGCTTTTGGGTTCCTTGTTTGGACGCGAGTTCGACTCTCGCCACCTCCACTGCAAAAAGACGGACTTATTCCGTCTTTTTTTGTTTCGGTGGCTCGGCCGCTTAACCGATGGCGGTGTGGCAGAGTTGTCTGCGGTTATAGATTTGTAGAGGTGCTATGCAACTTTCGGCTTGTGTCAGTATGACTATGTTGAGCTAGCTCAATAGACATCCTGTCACAAACCAACGACTGCCTCGTCTACAAATCTCCACTCTTGCTCTGCTCAAACCTGCTGCGGTCACTCAACTCTCAATTTTTATTTAATTATAAAAGCTAACAGCCAATAGCCAACAGTTGCAATAACAATTTGCAGTTTTGGCAAATTATTATTACCTTTGAGAAATAAATGATGAAAATTATGGATGGTTCTATTATTGTAACCTATCGCTGTCCAATGCGATGCAAGATGTGTGATATATGGAATAACCCCACCAAAGCATCGGAGGAGTTTAAGCCTGAATTATTGTGCAAGTTGCCAAAGATGCGCAGTGTAAACATCACAGGAGGCGAGCCGTTTGTACGCGAGGATATTGAGGAGATTGTGGAGATCTTACTCACCAAGACAGACCGCATAGTATTTTCAACAAGCGGCTACTTTTCTGATAGAATCATCGCCCTTGCAAAAAAATATCCACAGGTGGGTTATCGCATAAGCATTGAGGGTTTATCATGCAAGAATGATGAGCTACGAGGTAGGGTAGGTGGATTTGACAAGGGCCTGCACACCCTTTTAGAGTTACGTCGCATGGGTATTAAGGATATTGGTTTTGGCATAACTGTATCAAACAACAACTCGGCAGATATGCTAGACCTATACGAATTAAACCGCAACCTGAAGATGCAGTTTGCCACAGCATCATTCCACAACTCGTTCTATTTTCACAAATACGACAACAAGGTGACAAATATCGACGAAGTATGTAGCAATTTTGACGAGCTTATTCAGCGTTTGATGCGCGAGAACTCTCCAAAGTCGTGGTTTCGAGCATTCTTCAACCTCGGATTGATAAACTATATCAAGGGTGGGCGCAGAATTTTACCGTGCGAAGCAGGAAGCGAGAACTTCTTTCTTGACCCACATGGCAACATACTTCCATGCAACGGCATGGAGGCATCATGTTGGTACGAAACAATGGGCAATCTGAACGACAACACATTTGAAGAGATTTGGAACAGCGAGCAAGCCAAACTTGTCCGCGACAAGGTTGCGCATTGCCCTAAAAAGTGCTGGATGATTGGCTCTGTTTCGCCAGTGATGAAAAAGTACATGCCACAGGTTTTGCCGTGGGTGATAAAAAACAAGCTACGAGTTATATTTGGCAAGAGGGTAGACACCTCTACGATACCATTTTATCACGTAGGTAACAACGACTTACAAGGTTTAGACCAATGAAAATAGCTTTTATAGGTGGACGCGACATAAAGACATTAGGGGGCATAGAGAACTATGTCTACAACCTCGCTACACACCTTGTAAAGCTTGGACATGAGCCGATAGTCTATTGTGAGAGCAACCGTAATGCTATTGAAGAGGTAAATGGCTTCAAAGTTATTTATCACAAATCTTTTGGAGGGCGCTTTCTCTGCAAAATTCTACTCTCGCTAAAGTCTACAATAGACGCCCTAACCAAAGAGGAGAGTGTAGAATTGTTCCACTACAATGCCTGGCCACCGTCGCTATGGTCATGGATTCCGAGAATGGTTGGTCGCAAAGCCCTCCTTGAAGGTCACGGATTTGAGTGGAAACGCACAAAATATAGCCCATTTCAGCAGAAGATAATGCATCTAATGGAGTGGCTAACAGCCAAGATGCACAAAAACATACTTGTAGTAAGCGATGAACAGCGGGACTATTTTGCAGCACACTACTCTCGACGCTGTGTAACAATTCCGACAGCTGTAAATCTGCCAGATAGCAACGATGTTGATAGCGATATATTATCGCGCTACAAAGTGGAGCAAGGTCGTTATTTTCTATACTTAGGCAGGCTTGTGCAGGATAAAAATCCAGATTATCTTATCAAGGCGTTTCAGAAAGCCAATACTACTGATTACAAGCTTGTTATAGCTGGTAGCAACGACCAACAGCCTGAATATGTAGAGTATCTACACAAACTAGCTCAGTCAGATAGTAACATTATTTTTACTGGCGCCGTGTATGGAGCAGACAAGAACACACTCCTGCGTCATAGCGCTGCATTCTGCATCCCTTCAACAATAGAGGGTTTGGCTATAACTCTTTTAGAGGCAATGAGTTATGGACTGGTGTGTATAGCATCAGATATACCATCAAATCGCGAAGGTTTAAGTAATAATGGCATTTGGGTAACAGCCGAGGATGTTGATTCGCTCGCCGAGAAGATTGAGTATGTTATCAGCAATACAGACGCCTTAAGTCATATAAAAGAGCTGAATCGTCGTCGAGTAGAGCAAAATTTCACCTGGGATATTATCGCAAAAAGATATGTAGAGTATATCACTAATGTTTGTGACGGCAACCATCGCAGCTCTTATCCGAACAGCCACGACATGGATTAGTGAGTTGATTGTAGATATAGTTTGCGACAAACACTAGCGCCACGAGCCCTACGGCTATTACCACAACCATCTCAATCATAGCAGTTTAGCAATATTATAGGTCAAAAATGCTAACACCCATGCGACAACGCTTGAGTAGATGACCGACACAAGTGCCCAGCGCTTACCATACTCCGAACTTATAGCAGCCAAAGTTGCAAGACATGGGAAGTATAGCAATGTAAAAACAAGCAAAGCGAGCACAGAGGCTTGACTAAAATCCCCGCTACTTACAAGTCGTTGATTAAGAGTATTATCTACCTCACCATCAGCGAGTTGCTCTGATGTGTTATCCGTATAAAGCACACCTATAGTGCTGAGCATAATCTCCTTAGCAGGTATGCCTGTTACAACAGCAACACTACTCTTCCAATTCATGCCCAGCGGGCGGAAAATAGGCTCGCAAGCCTTACCAATACGGCCTATATATGAGTTTTCATAGTGTTCCTGCTTGCTCTGCCCATCTGTCTGCTGAGGGAAGTATGTTAGAAACCAAACCACTACAGATGCAGCAAGGATAAGACCTCCCATTTTACGCAAATACTGCGCACACTTCTCCCACATATGCGACAAGATAGCTCTCAGAGTCGGCATACGATAAGGCGGTAACTCTAACACAAACGGAGTTTCGTCCATATTTCCCTTTACACGACGCATAAGGCGCGCAGTTACCATAGCAACGAGAATACCAAGCAGATAGAGTCCAAAAAGCAGTGTTCCAGCCCCCTTACCAAAGAATATTCCCAAGAAGAGTATATATATAGGTAGACGCGCACTACAAGACATAAATGGGATAATCATAGCAGTAATAAGGCGAGAACTTCTACTCTCAATAGTACGTGTAGCCATAACTGCAGGCACGTTACAACCAAAGCCCATCACAAGAGGTATAAACGACTTGCCGTGCAGACCTATCTTGTGCATCAGTTTATCCATTATAAACGCAGCACGAGCCAAATAACCCGAATCTTCCATAAAGGAGATAAATAGGTATAAAATTACAATATTTGGCAAAAAGACAATCACGCTACCTACACCACCAACAACTCCATCTACAATAAGGTCTTTAATAATCCCGCTCGGAAGAATTGCATTCAACCCCTCAGCAAGTAGCGTAACAGCGCTCTCTAGCCAATGCTGAGGATAGGCACCCAAGCTAAATGTACAGTAGAACATCGCCCACATAATAAGCAAAAAGATAGGGTAGCCCCAAATCTTATGGGTCACAATCTCATCTATATAGTAGGACATATCGCGACGATTATCCCCATGGCGGTGATAAGTTTCACGCAGAGCGCCAGAGATAAAACCATACTTTTGATTGGCAAATGTAGTCTCAATATCCTCACTGCTATCAAGATCAGATGCAAGATGCTCACGCTCACGTCTAACCACCTCCATCCAACTATCATATGGAGGCAAATCCTTGAGCATATCCACCACCTCACTATCCCCCTCAAGGAGTTTCATTGCGTAATATCGTGGAGGGAACGCCTTCGGTAACACCTCTCTAGCGGACTTAAGTACGGCATTTAACTCCACAACACTCTGCTCAACAATACCCTGATTAATATGGATATGGCGAGAACGAGGCTCAGAGTCCTCATAGACAGCAATAATTGTATCCAAAACCTCCTCAACTCCACGCCCAGTACGCGAAACAACCGGAAGCATCGGAACACCCATCAACTGACCCAAAAGTTCGTAGTCAAGAGTATCTCCCGAAGCCTCTAATTCGTCGTACATATTAAGGGCAACAACCACATTTTGACTCATATCAATCAGCTCGGTTGTTAGGTATAGATTACGCTCTAAATTTGAGCTACAAACTACATTAAGTATCACGTCTGGCGTGCTATCAATCAAATGTTTACGCACATAACGTTCTTCAGGAGAATATGCCGATAGGGCGTAGGTTCCAGGCAGGTCTGTAATATGAAATTCGTAGTCGCGATAGTGGTATCTACCCACCTTAGCATCGACAGTCACACCACTATAATTTCCCACATGTTCATGGGCTCCGACAATACGATTAAAGAGCGAGGTTTTGCCACTATTTGGATTACCAATTAGAGCGACATTTATGTGTCGCTTACGTTTAGTAATCATACTCTCCACCTCATGCTCTAAGTCATCGCCACTTCCAACCTCCGCAGTCTGAGCCTTCAGTCGCTCAATAGCCTCAGCTTCGGTTATGACAACAATCATCTGAGCCTCACTACGTCTGAGCGAGATGTTATAGCCAAGTATCTGATACTCAATAGGGTCGCGCAGCGGGGCATTAAGCACAACTGTCACCTCCGAGCCACGCACAAACCCCATCTCCATAATTCGGCGACGAAATCCACCATGACCCAGCACCTTAACCACCGTAGCGGTCTGACCAGTTTTTAATTCCGATAAACGCATTTGGGACAAAGATAGAAAAATTTTATAAAAATTGCAAATATAGAGTCTAGACACCATCAACAATGCGTGGCAAGGATATAGAGATTTGCTAAAACGCTAAAAAATTACTACCTTTGTTTTTTCAAACAAAGAAACAATGAAAGTAGCAATTATTGGATACGGAAAAATGGGCCACGAAATTGAGCGAGTACTTCTTCAGAGAGGTCACACAGTGGCTCTAATTATTGATTACAACAACACAGAAAATCTCAACACACAGAGTCTTGCAGGCATAGATGTAGCTATAGAATTTACAACTCCCACAACAGCTTTCGACAACATCATGACCTGCCTAAAAGCTGGTGTTGCCGTAGTAAGCGGTACAACTGGCTGGATTGAACGACTCCCAGAGGCTCAAAATCTTTGCCGCGAGCTTAATGGTGCATTTATGTACAGCTCTAACTACTCGCTTGGCGTAAATATAGCCTTTCGCATTAACCGCCGTCTTGCCGAGCTGATGAATGCATACAGTGTCTACGATGTTGATATTGAGGAGATTCACCACACTCAGAAGAAGGATGCTCCGAGTGGCACAGCTATAACACTTGCCACCGATGCTATTGCTCGCCTTGAGCGCAAAGAGTCATGGCACTGCACCGAGCCTCAAAAGGGCGAGCAGAGCCACCACACTGCCGATAGTATCGAGATTATATCACTTCGTGAGGGCAGCGTACCTGGCACACACACAGTGCGTTATGAGTCTGAGGATGATATTTTAGAGGTAAAACACACCCTTAAGTCTCGCAGCGCCCTTGCAACAGGTGCGGTTGTTGCTGCTGAGTTTATTTGTGGCAAAAAGGGTGTATTTACAATGGACGACCTATTTACAGAGTAGATTATGAAACAGATATTGAAGAATAAGTGGTTTAAGTTTGGCACAGTGGTGGTAATTTACACACTGCTGACAGTTGTATGGACCGGTAATTTGTGGATGCTATTGGGACTACCATTGATTTACGACTACTACATTTCGCGACTTTTCTACAAGTACATATGGTACTACAATGATGAGCTATGCGCCCGATACCCACTCTACAAAAGTATTTGGGGCTGGATTGACGCCATTCTATGGGCAACTGTTGCCGCGACGCTATTGCACCTATTCGTATTTCAACTCTATAAGGTGCCGACATCATCAATGGAGAAGACAATTCTTATTGGTGACTACATCTATGTGAGCAAAATCTCTTACGGTCCGCAGGTGCCAAATACGCCCATCTCAATGCCATTCGTATTCAACACCATGCCTTTTACCGAGAGCACAAAGTCATATTGCGATGCTATCCAGTGGGACTATCACCGACTAAAGGGTATTAAAAAGGTTAAGCGTGGAGATGTAGTTGTATTCAACTACCCAGAGGGCGACACCGTACTGACAACCAAGCGTTTACAAGCAACGCCTGGCGTTAGCTACTACGATGTATTGCGTAGCTACCAGAGCACTTACGGAAAAGAGGAGGGTAGACGTCGCCTATTTGAGGATTACAACATAAATGTTCACCCGGTAGACAAGCGCGAGAACTACATCAAGCGCTGTGTAGCAATACCGGGTGATAAGATTAAGATTGAGGGTACTAAACTTACAATCAACGGCGTTGAGACCGAGATTCCTGCCACTGAGCAGCACATCTACTTTGTTCAAACCACAGCGCCACTGACAGATTACGCTATGCGCAAGGTTGGAGTGCGCGAGTGGGGTGGTAATATGCCATACTACTACCTTACTATGACCGCTGAAGAGGCGAAGACCATTGAGAAGATGGCAATTGTCGACTCTGTAACCCTATATGACAACACCACAACCGGCCTTGAGTTCTTCCCGAACAATGAGAACTACAACTGGACTCAGGATAATTTTGGTGAGTTGTGGATTCCTCAAAAGGGCACCACTATCGCCCTCACAACCGAGAACTTACCACTCTATCGTCGCATTATTGAGCAGTATGAGGGACACAGCCTCGAGGTTAAGGATGGCGTGATATTTATTGACGGCACTATTGCCGACAGCTACACCTTTGCTATGGACTACTATTGGATGATGGGCGACAACCGCCATAACTCTGCCGATAGCCGTTTTTGGGGCTTTGTACCAGAAGACCACATTGTTGGTAAGGCATCATTTATCGCCTTCTCAACTGGCGAGGAGGGTATTCGCTGGAATCGTTTATTCAGAAAGATAGACTAATGGAGGAGTTAAAAGACAGCTATCTAACTATCTCAGCACCAGCTGAGTGCAATATGCGAGAGAGGAGCAGTAAATTCCTCTCTTATGCCTATCCTGTCACCTCCGAGGAGCAAATCAAGGAGCATCTTGACGCCCTACATAAGCAATACTACGACGCCACCCACCATTGCTACGCGTGGCGACTGGGTCCTCATGGAGAGCACTTTCGCGCCAATGATGACGGAGAGCCATCTGGAACTGCAGGTAAGCCGATTTTGGGGCAGCTACTCTCAAAAGATATCACCGACTGCCTTGTGGTTGTTGTCAGATATTTTGGCGGCACAAAGTTGGGTGTTTCGGGTCTAATACAGGCATATCGAGAGGCTGCAGCCGATGTACTTGAAGTGGCAGATGTTGTTGAGCGAACAGTCGACACCGTTTTGCGTATTGACTTCTCATATATGGTCATGAACGACGTTATGCGCATCATTAAAGAGGAGAACCCTCGTGTTGTTGAGCAGACATTTGACAACCTCTGCACAATGACACTTGCTGTTAGACAGAGTAAAGCGCAAATGTTATTGGGCAAGCTAAGCAAGGTAAGCGGAGCCACAATAGAAGTTATTGAAAATGAGTTATAAATCAATTTATATAAAAGGCGCCAAGGTGCACAATCTCAAGAATATAGAGCTTGAGATTCCTCACAACACCCTTGTTGTTGTAACAGGCCTAAGCGGCTCCGGAAAGAGTACTCTCGCCTTTGATACAATATTCGCCGAGGGACAACGACGCTATGTAGAGTCACTATCTTCATACGCTCGTCAATTCCTTGGCAGAATGACCAAGCCCGATGTAGATATTATCACCGGAATAGCCCCTGCAGTAGCCATTGAGCAGAAGGTAAGCACTCGTAACCCTCGTTCAACCGTTGGTACAACTACAGAGATTTATGACTATTTGCGTCTGCTCTACTCGCGCATAGGCCACACATACTCACCAATATCGGGCATGGAGGTTAAGTGTTATACCACCGACGATGTTGTTGAGCACATCCTCTCTTTAGGTTGTGGTGAGAGGGTTATCATCGCCGTTCCACTGCGCACAAAACCTGGGCAGAGTCTAATTGATAAATTAGTTCAACTCTTTTCCGACGGTATACAACGACTATACATTGACGGCAAAACCATAACCCTTGAGGAGTTTATGCCAACAATTGACTCCGACACCACTACAGAGGGTATTTACGTCATTGTGGACCGAATAAAGGTTAGCAATGATGACGAGATACTAAACAGAATGCGAGAGTCTATCTCTGGTGCATTTGGCTATGGCACACATAGTTGCGTGGTTATCCATGAGGATAAAGTGACCGAATTTTCAGCACTTATGACCACAGATGGTATTGAGTTTGAGCATCCATCTGAACACCTCTTTGGCTTTAATAACCCTCTGGGAGCTTGTCCAACATGCGAGGGTTTTGGTCGCGTTACAGGAATTGACGAGGATTTGGTTGTGCCAGATAAGAGCAAGACCATTTTTGATAACGCAATTGCATGTTGGCGCGGAGATAGCATGAGCCGTTTCCGTAATAAGCTTGTGCAGAACGCATATAAGTTTGATTTTCCGATACATACGCCATACTATCAGCTGACCGAGGAGCAGCGACGACTACTTTGGAGCGGTAATGAGTACTTTGAAGGACTAAATTACTTCTTTAACTACTTAGAGCGCGAGAAGAAGAAACACAAGACCCAGTTTAGCATTCTCAAGGCTCGCTATACAGGCAAGACCATCTGCCCAGCATGCAATGGTGCAAGGTTACGCCCCGAATCGCTCTATGTCAAGGTTGGAGGACGAAATATCGCCGAACTATCGGCAATGAACATAGACTCATTGATTGATTTTTTTGATAACTTGACTCTTGATGAGCATGACAGAATAACCGCCGAGAGAGTACTTAAGGAGATTTATAACCGACTACTATATCTGAGCGATGTTGGTTTGGGATATCTCACTCTCGACCGTCTAAGTTCTACATTATCAGGAGGCGAGAGCCAGCGAATCAACCTATCAACATCTCTTGGTAGCAACCTTACCGGCTCGCTGTACATTCTTGACGAGCCGAGCATTGGTCTACATCCTCGCGATACGGCACGACTAATAAAGGTTCTCAAACAATTGCGCGACCTAGGCAATACAGTGATTGTTGTTGAGCATGAGGAGGAGATTATCCGCGCAGCAGATTATATTGTTGATATAGGCCCTGAAGCAGGAGAGCATGGTGGAGAGGTGGTATATTCGGGCGAGTATAGCAAGCTCTGTGATGCGGTGAGGAGCCTTACGGCGGACTATTTATGCGGTAGACGAGCGATTGAGATGCCACGCTCTGTGCGCCCATGGAGCAACTACATAACAATCAATGGCGCGAGAGTCAACAACCTTAAAAATATATCTGTCAAGATACCACTGGGAGCAATGACCTGCATCACAGGAGTCTCTGGCTCGGGCAAGAGTTCTCTTGTCAAGAGTATACTATACCCAGCCCTGCGCAGAACAATCCTTGAGACCGGTGACCGTCCAGGCGATTACGACTCGTTAGGTGGTGATATTAAACTACTTAAGAGTGTTGAGTTGATAGACCAAAATCCAATTGGCAAATCCTCTCGTTCAAATCCTGTAACCTATATCAAAGCTTATGACGAGATTCGTCGCCTCTATGCCGAACAGCCATATGCTAAGCGAACAAATATTCAACCATCAAGCTTCTCATTTAACATGGTTGGAGGTCGTTGTGAGCAGTGTCAGGGCGAGGGCACTATCAAGATTGGCATGCAGTTTATGGCAGATGTTGTCCTTACCTGCGATGCTTGTGACGGTAGACGTTTTAAGCAGGAGATTTTGGATATAAAGTACCGCGACAAGGATATATGCGACGTACTTAACATGAGCATTGATGAGGCGATAGAGTTCTTTGGTATCGAAAGCTCAAGCAACAGCATCTGCCGTCGTATTGTTGAGCGATTACAACCACTTAAAGAGGTTGGATTGGGATATGTTAAGCTCGG
>CAJGDC010000055.1 GCA_904502005.1 uncultured Alistipes sp. | reverse complement strand
TCGTGATAATAGTGACGATTAGGATACTTTCGTGCCTCGGCTGGAGTTACTGGAGCTGAAACAAGCTCGGCTGTAGTCTTATCAGGGCGCACATTGTTCTTCGTCTCCGGATCAGCATAAGGAGCACCATAGCCCTGACCGTGTTTACGACCCCACTGGTAGAGCTTACCGTATGGATAGTCGGTCTTATGGTAGCCGCAGTTTACTGGTGCCCAGACAACATCGCCGATTTTAATACCGCCACCGTGGTTAATACCATACTCGTCAATATAATCACAATCTGTCTCACGAGCAATATTCTGACCATCATCTACACCAAGAACGCCCTTTACTACAGAGCCAAACGACGGAGCAGAAGATTGCGAGCTACTACTCTGCTCAGCAGACTGCTCTGACTGCTCCTCATCATTCTTCTGGCTTAGCTTCTGCTTAAGATTGCCAATACCATTTTTAACACTCCTCTTTACACCTTTGGCAACCTCTTGCTCAACCATTTTGCCAAGGCTCTTAAGAAGATTCTGTGCAGCGATATCTGAAGCGCTAACAGCAAAAACGAGCGTTAGTAGAACAATAAAAAATCTCTTCATAACTCATCATATTTTGTTGATATTTGTACAAATATACGAATAAAAGACTAAACATCAACTGTTTCACAGATTTTTTTCTACATAGACAACAAGCCCCCTAAATGATTGTTCTCAAATAGGGGACTTGTCGCATTGATTTAGCTATAGGTAAAAAAAATGAGGTCTTCGGGGTATTCGATCCATCTGAAAGAGCACCTTCCAGGAATCTTAGCAGGGCCCTCTGCCCTCGCAACCGCCGATTTCCTCAACCAACCTAAAACTACTAACCTAAAATGAACCTTAAAACTTCGCTGCAAAGATAAGGGCTTTTTCTGAACTGTGCAAGAGTTTTATTAAAAAATTTCAATAATTTTTTCATTTTTCTTAATATCACCCTTAAAAACGCCTTTATACCTATATTTATATATAGAGATTAGCTACCCAAACTCCACAGCCAGATGAAGTACCAGCAGACAAAACGGCCACCCTTACCGATGAGCATATAGATTGAGGAGGGTACAAATTTTACGCGATAAAATCCAAGTGCAACCGCAAAAACATCTCCGATAATAGGAACCCAAGAGAGCAGTGCAATCGGTGCACCAAAACGGGATATACGAGATTGCTGTTTCTCGAGTGTTTCACGATTTACACCAAGCCTCTCAATCCAACGCCAATCTCCCATACGGCCAATGCCATAGCTTGTCAGTCCACCAAGCCAATTACCGAGCGTTGCAACAACAATTGCCGACCAAGGCTCCACACCCGCAATAAGCAATCCGACTAGCAACACATCGGCACTAAACGGCACAACCGTCGCCGCCAAGAAGGAGCCGATAAACAGACCTATCAAACCATAGTCTGATAGAAGTTGCAACAACGTTTCAATCATAACAAAATTTTATAAACACCAAATAACGGCTAATAGCAAACTACCTGATGGAGTTCATACGTATTGATGCCTTCACGAGAGCTATGGCGCGAATCTTCTCCACCTGCACATCCTTATCAGCATGGTGCTGATTTTGGCTAACAAGGCGAACATAACCAGCACGGTCAGACTTCTGGACATACTTGACGGTTATATACTCCTCGCCATTGATGTCAATAGAGAGCAGGTACATATCACCCCAAAAGACATCCTCAAGGCTCTGAAGCTGCTTGTAGAGGACAATATCGCCACTCTTAAGCAGTGGATACATCGAATCTCCAACCACATAGATAGCTCCGTCACACTTCGGCAGATTTGGAATGTGGATATAATTGACAGGCTCAATGCTCATGCGGTCGGTAAATAGCGGCACCAAACCGGCAGTTCCCTCAATAGAGTATAGCGGAACAGATTGCATCGGCAAGGAGTTATCAGTCTTGCGACTGAATTCTTTAACAAGCGACGGATCTGCATTGAACATCTCACCCACTCCACTCTCCAACCACTCAGGCGAAACGTTAAATTCTTGAACAAGGATATTCTTGTTTCTATTAGAGAGGCGAGCCTTACCAGTCTCAATCATCGAGAGCGCAGTCTTGCCCACACCAAGTCGCTGAGCCAATTGCTCTTGCGTCATACCGAGAGTTTTACGTATAAGTTTAAGCCTATGTCCCATAAAAGTCTATGATAAATTATTATACAGTTTTTGAACTTTTTTAGTTCGTTTTTCAAGTTTTGATTATATCTTTGCAACAAAGATAAATTATTTATCTCACAAATGCAAGCAATTATCTAAAATTTATCGCAAAAACAACACACTACTATATAAAAAGTTATGAAAGACATTTGCACTATTACTAAAAGTTGCTATCGTGATTTTGCGGAACAGATAGCACAAAAGCTCGAACAGAGGAGCTACGTGACGGGGGTATTTTACAGCAACGCTCCACATGGACAGCACCGCCTAGAGGTGAGTATAATTGCCTACCGCAACGCCGAGAGTGGCGAAATTGTAGAGATTTCCGAGATTTGGTGGGATAGCTACACTATCATTCAGCAGCAGGATGGCGAGACAAAGCTGATGATTAACGACTTTGATTTTTCACTTTTACGAAAGGAGTTACTATGAGATTTGAAGAGTTTGCAACTACCGTATACCCCTTTGTAGAGTTACAACCCTTTCATCGCAGCTATTACCGCCTACTCGAGGCATTTGCGGAGGGCAAGGTGCGAAAATTACTTATCACTATGCCACCACAGCACGGCAAGAGCGTAGGAGCAAGCACGCTGCTACCAGCTTATATGCTCGGGCTCAACCCAGACCTACGCATTGCTATAGCCTCGTATTCAGCCTCGTTAGCGAGCAAATTTAACCGTCGTGTGCAGCGCATACTCGAGAGTGATGAGTACGGCGAGATATTTCCCGAAACGACAATAAAGCGCGGAAACAAGAGCTGCTCCTACATCCGAACAGCAGACGAGGTGGAGATAATCGGACACCACGGCTCGCTTATCTCTGTTGGACGCGAAGGAAGCCTTACGGGCAACCGTGTAGACTGTTTTATACTTGACGACCTATATAAAGATGCTATGGAGGCAAATTCGCCCATTATTCGCGAGAATTGCCGCGAGTGGTACACATCGGTTGTCAGAACACGCATGCACAACGCCTCGCAAGAGATTATGGTCTTTACACGTTGGCACGAGAATGACCTTATTGGCACAATACGCAGCTACGAGAAGGTCATAGACCTTAAAGAGTGGAGTGAACTTGAGTATGTCTCACCCGACACATGGGTCGCGCTCAACTTTGAAGCTCTAAAGAGTGGCACACCCACAGAGATAGACCCCCGAGCCGTAGGTGAGGCACTATGGAGCGAACAACACAGCGCCGAACTACTACTATCCAAACGTCGTCTTGACCCGCAGAAGTTCGAGTGCATGTATCAGGGCAATCCAACAAGCCGCGAGGGGTTGCTCTACGCAGACGGATTTGTCACATACTCTACCCTACCCAAAGAGATTGTCCGCTATGGCAACTACACCGACACTGCCGACATGGGCGACGACTACCTCTGCTCCGCCTGCTATGCTGTAGATAGCGACGGCGTGATATATATTACCGATATTATATATACGCGCGAGCCTATGGAGGTGACAGAGCAAAGCGTAAGCCAAATGCTCAACAGCAGTGCCACCCGCGTCGCCACTATAGAGAGCAACAACGGAGGACGAGGCTTTGCCCGAGCGTTGCAGAAACAGTGTCCCAATGTACGCATAGAGTGGTTCCACCAGAGCGCCAACAAGGAGGCCCGAATACTCTCTAACAGCGCGACAGTAATGCACCGCATTCGTATGCCAGAGGGGTGGAACAGGCGCTGGGAGGAGTTCTACAACCACATAACTACCTACCGCAGACTATTCCACTCAAACCGCTGGCACGACTCCGCTGATGTACTGACGGGAATCATCGAACACGAGTCCGGAAACAACCTGCGCAAAGTCAGGTTGCTCAGATAAGCTGACGCAAACTGCCCAACCTTAGAAAAAAGCAAGCAGGGGACACTTGCGTATCCCCTGCTATATAAAAGCCGTTAAGCAAATTACTTTACTACAATCTGGATGTCGTCAATCAAGAAACGCTTTGACTTACAACGGATGATAACATTATCACCAGGAGCAAGAGTAACGTCTGCAGTGTAAGTAGTCCACTTACCATCCCACTCGTAGTTCTTACTATCAGTGTAAGATGTGCAAGCCATAGGGAGATTAATCTCCTTAACCTCAGTGAAGGTACCTGCGTGACCAACCTCAATACCTACAACTGGCTCGTCATATACAACTGCACAAGCCTTGAATGAGAATGTACAAGGTGTACCTGCAGCAGCAAGCAGTGAGCTGTTAAGAACTGGAGTAGAGATGTAGTTGTAGGTCTCAGAACCAGCACCAATCTTGATGTAACCCTGGTGTGCAGAAATTGAGTCTGACATATGCCAGCCCTCAAGTGAACCAGCCTTTGCAGTACCTACATAGTTACCTGGAGAGTCAGCAGTGTACTTCTCCTCGCCATTTACGAATGGAGCCTTCTGGTTGTAGCCCCAAGTACCGAGCAGGTGAGAGTTTGCAGCAGGATATACACACCAGTGATCCTCTGTTACGAAGTTGTGAGGATTCTCAACAGCCTTCTTGTCAGAAATAAGCGGAGTAGTACCAGCTGCGAAGTTGATGAAGTCCATCTGCATTGTAAGATCGTCGAAGCCCTGGAAGATAACCTCCTTAGCGTCTGCAACGTGCTTAGCCTCAGTCTTGCAAGAGAATACTGGTGACCAATCAGAAGCACCCATAGGGAAGTTCATTGATACACCATTGCTCTTCTCAGTGCCGAGAGCAACAGTCTTAACGCGGAAGTAGTAAGTAGTCTCTGGCTGGAGCTGACCTACAGTAATAGCTGTAGGAGCTGTAAGGTTTGAATTGTCCTTCTTACCCAACCAAGAAGTTGCAGCAAATGAAGTAGCATTACCAGCCTGACCCTCACGGCAGTAGATGTCGTAAACAAGGTTAGTCATAGCCTGATCAGTAGCAACCTGAACAGCGTAAGCACGCTTGTCGTTAGAACCACCAGGGATAAGGTCTGTCCAGCTGATAGAGAGTGTAGTAGGACCTACGTTATCAGTGTTCTGCCAGATCTTAGCAGTCTTACCAGATACAGCAACTGGCTCTGAAGGCTCATAACCAGCAGCAACACCCTTAACCTCGAATGCAAAGTCTGCATCAAGACCAAGGTTAGCGTCTACACGGTAAATAGTGTTAGTCTCATTTGCTGATACAAGAACAGCATCAACCTTTGCACCATTCTTATAAACCTCGTAACCCTCAGCCTTAAGAACGTTAGTAACGTTAATCCATACCCAACCGAAACCAGGAACAGCAGCTACCTCTGGAGTTGCAATCTTCTTAATCTCAGCAAGAGTCTTGAACGCTACTGGCTCGCAGAATACAGACTCAACATCACCAGCGATAGCCTTGATACGAACTGAGTACTCAGTCTCGAATGCAAGACCCTCGATGTTAGCCTCTGTCTCTGAAGTTACAGGGAGTGCAGTCCAGATTGGCTGACCACAAGCGTCGCAAAGGTTAGTGTACTCTACGATATACTGCTCTGCGCTGTTAACCTTATCCCAAGTTACCTTTGCAGTAGTATCAGTAGGAGTGATAACAACGTTCTTTGGAGCCTGAAGCTTAAGGTCACCATAGCTAACAACCTTAATCTCGATGTTATCGAGGTAGAAACGGTGCTGACCAGATACGCCATTACGGTTACCACCGATAGCGATACGTGCGCCGTTGTTGATGTTGTCAATAGTGAATGTGTAACGAGCCCAACCTGCAGCAATTGAGAATGTAGCAGCTGTCATACGGTCAGCAGGAGTTACCCAGCTATTGCTTGCGTTATCAGCCTGAGTACAGCCATTAAGAACCTCGATAATACCCTGACCTGGGTCAGTCTCATAGAGAGCAGCGTCGAATGAAACCTCGATAGTAGCAGTCTGCTGGAGGCAGTTGATCTCTGGAGCAACGAGCCATGCACACTTAGAAGATGCACCCATCTTAACCTGGCTTGCACGAGCACAGATAGCACCTGGAGTGTTATCCTCAGACATCATACCCCAAGTGCTAAGACGAGTTGAAGCGATGTAAGTCTTGATAGTGTTGAACATACCTACCTCAGTAGATGGATCAACAAGGTAGCAACCACGACCCTCAACATCGTTAGCAACTGGGTCCTCACCCTTAGCAATCCAACTTGCATCTGGCATCTCGTTACGCTTATCGTAAGAGTAGTTTGCAGCACCACGAGAGAGGTCAGCAGTAATGAAGAGGTCAGAGAAGTCCTCATAAAGGATAACCTCACCTGGAGCAGCTGGAGCAGTTGGCATAGTTACAACCTTAGAAGCCTCTGTCTTGAAGGTAGTTGGAGAAACTGGCTCAGTACCCTCTGTTACATTCTGAACAGTAACATTGTACTCTGTCTCAGGCTCAAGAGCTGTAAGGAAGAATGCACAACCATTACGAGCGTAAGAGCTCCAAATCTCAGAGTTTGCAGGGATGTTCCAGCTAACAACAAGGTCATTACCCTTCTTAAGGATAATCTTGTATGCGTTAGCGAAGTCAGCGCTGTGGTTCTTCCAGTCAGAGCCAGACCAAGTAACGATAGCGTCAGAAGCAGAAACATAAGAGATCTTTACAGCTGGAGGAGTCTTGTCGTCAAGCTCAGTTGGAGCTACGATACCCTTACCAACCTTAATGTGAGCAAGCTCACCAGCCTCGTCAGCAACCCATACCCACTCAGAGTAGTTTGAGCCAGGGTAGTTTGCGCGAACGCGAAGCATGTACTGCTTACCTGTAGCAAGACCGTCAAATGACACCTGGTCACAAGCAGCCTCATTAGGATCTACTGCAGGTGAACCCATGTAGTTTGAGGTCACTGCAATAAGAACAGAAGAAGAAGAGTACTGGTCTGGAGTAACAAAGTCGTGCAACTCACCCTCCTCCATAGTATCCATATTCGGTCTAACCACCTGTGCAGTGAACGAAGTTGCACCTGCAGAGATAGCAGACGTTGCATCCCAAGTAAGTGCGAGAGATGTCTTTGATGAAGCACCTGCATCCCAAGCCACGCTACCTGGAGCTGGCAGATTTGCCTTAACTCCGCAGTCTACATCCGGTGTATCTGTACAAGCACCAAACACAACTGACAAGCAAGCAAATGCAGCTATAAGTTTGCGATTGAATTTCATAAAAAAATTTTTTTACTGGTTGATACAAATAAAATACAACAAAAATCAAGGCAAGGCTAAAAGCCTATCCCTAATTCTCGTTATCCCGATTTCGAACTCAACAAAGACGCCGAGCGAACGCCCAAATCAAACCCTTGCTGAGGTGTATATTTCAAACTGCACTACAAATGTAAAGCAAATTTTACAAATAACCAAATATTTAGTCAAAAATCTTTATTTCGCACCTATTTTATATAATAATTGACGAACAAAAACCAATAAACACCCAACACCCGACCAAAATAATCTTAATTATTAAAAAATTTAAGAATCATGAAATTCAAAAGTTGTATAACACTTTCAAACTACACCTCACATCTGGTTACGCAGCTACAATTTTACAACCGCATGCGCACCGCCGAGACATACACAGCGGCAACAAAGAGCCTGATAAATTTCCTCTGTGGCGACATACCCCTAAACCAGATAGAGCGCACAACAATCGCCTCCTACGAGCTATATCTGCGACATAAAGGGTTGAGTATCAACACAATATCCTTCTACATCAGAAATCTGCGAGCTATATACAACCATGCCGTAGATGAAGGTATCACCATTGACACTCAACCATTTAGGCGCTCATATACCGGCACAAGCATAACCACAAAGCGCGCGATAACATCATCGGCAATTCGCAAAATCGCAAACTTTCAGAGCGAGAACGCCCAACTACAGAGAGCCGCCGACCTATTTATGTTCAGTTTTTACGCTCAGGGCATGGCATTTGTCGACATTGCAACACTCCGATGGCGCAACATCAGCAACGGTTATCTCAAATACAACCGCCACAAGACGGGTCAAACCATCGTCATAGAGTGGAATAACCAACTTGAGAACATTGCTCGCAAGTATAGCGGATACATTGACGACTACATCTTCCCGATTATCAAGGGGCGCAATCCACGACGCGAATACCTATCCGCATCACACGCTACCAACCTAAGCCTCAAGAAGATAGCATCGCTAGTAGGTATCACATCCAGGCTGACATTTTATGTCGCACGTCACAGCTGGGCAAGCATCGCCTACACCATCCAAATTCCCGTACCGACAATAAGTCGCGCCCTAGGACACAACAATGAGGCCACTACCAGAATATATCTTGCGTCATTAGATAATTCGGCAGTGGACCTCGCAAATAGGTTGGTTTTAGAGTCACTCTCTTTTTAAGAGAGGTAAAGTTGTAGTCAATCAATCAGTTACAACAATTTTAGACTAAATAACCAAGACACCAACACCCACGAACTAACCAAAAAGAGTCAAAAAAATTTGTTTGTAGAGAAAATTTTACTAATTTTGTTCTCGCATACCTCTCTTAAAAAGAGACGTACGGCAAAAAAGCAAACAAAAAAACAAAATTTTAACAAAAAAACAAAAACAACCTTAAAACCGTTATTCAGATTTTCAGTATGTTTCAGACTGTGCGCTCTTCTGAAGTTGCATGCAACTGATGGAGAATTAAAAATTTAATTACAAACTGAAAATTATGAAACACGTCTTACTATCGATTTCCGGAAGATTCGGAAAGGTGCTGACAGGTGTACTGTGTGCGATTGCATTGCTCGCATCAGCAAACGTGGTGGCACAGTCTCGAACTGTTTCCGGTACAGTTATCGACGCTGCAACTAAGGCTCCAATGCCAGGTGCAGCAATCGTTGTTAAGGGTACATCGACCGGTACTGCAACTGATGCAAACGGTCAGTATACCATCAGCGCTTCAGCTAACGCTGTTCTGGAGTGCTCATTCTTCGGTTACAAAACTGTTGAAATTACTGTCGGCAACCGTTCGGTTATCGACTTTACTCTTACTGAGTCTAGCACTGCTGTAGACGAGGTTGTTGTCGTAGGTTACGGTACCCTTAAGAAGGCTCAGCTCGTAGGTGCTGTTGAGAACCTCGGTGGCGAGGAGCTCGAGGGTCGTTCTACTTCAAACGTATCTCGTTCACTCCAGGGTATGGTTCCAGGTCTTAACATCATGCCTCGTGACGGTAAGCCAACTAAGGGTGGTGATATCTACATCCGTGGTGGCTCTCAGTCAGTTTCTATGCGTGAGTCTGCATCATCAGGTACAGGTAAGACCATCTCTCTTGGTCAGGGTGGTTCTGCTCTCGTTCTTATCGACGGTGTTGAGGGTGACCTTAACTCTGTAAACCCTGAGGACGTTGAGAACATCGCTGTACTTAAGGATGCTGCTTCTGCATCTGTATACGGTGCACGAGGTGGTTATGGTGTAATCCTCGTTACTACTAAGACTCCTGAGAAGGATAAGGTTTCTATCAACTACAATGGCTCTGTATCTCTCAATACTCGTACTGTAAAGTGGGAGGATAACTTGGAGGTAGACGGTCACATCTGGTTGACAAACTTTGAGGAGTACTTCGTAAACGACTCTCGCACCCCAACCTCTACTGGTAAGCTTCCAGGTAACGTAAACAACCGTTCAGATACCTACGGTACTGTTCTTGGTGTTGACGAGAATGGTAACCAGGTAGAGCGTCCATATAAGGAGGAGATGCGTCTTCGTAAGACCGACAAGAACTATGCTCTCTATGGTAAGGAGCACGGTTATACAAAGGCTGGTAACTACGCTTACTACGGTTCAACTAACTGGATCGACCTTTTCTACAAGGATCTTAACGTAAGCCACGTTCACAACCTCTCTGTATCAGGTGCATCTGAGCGCGTTAAGTACTCTATCTCAGGTCGTTACTACAACCAGGATGGTATCTACGAGTTCAACAACGAGAAGTACAACCAGTACAACCTCCGTGCAAAGGGTGAGGTTAAGGTGTTCAAGTGGCTCACATTGGGTAACAACACCTCTATCTACCACCAGAAGTATCACCAGCCAATGGTAACAGGTGGTGCACAGCCTATCCTTCGTCAGTTCGAGCACCGTGGTCAGCCAATCTACACTCCATACAACGAGGACGGTACACTTTCATTCTATGGTGCTGCTGTAATGTACGGCGCATTCTCAGGTGACCAGTCTTATCAGGAGAATACAAACATGTATGCTTCAACCACTACAACCCTTACTGTAGAGCCTATTAAGGACGTACTCAAGGTTGTTGGTGACTTCACATACAAGGCAGACCGCAACACTCAGGTTCGCGTATCTCCAATTCAGACCGGTTACTCTGGTCCTGGCGGTACTGAGAACTACAACAACAGCTCATACAAGTCTGACTGGCGTTACAACACCGATTACATCGCTGCAAATGCAGTCCTCACTTGGACTCCAAAACTTGGTAAGAACCACGACCTTAACGTAATGGCTGGTTGGAACCTTGAGTCTAAGAAGTATCGTCGTCTTTACCTCCAGCGTCTTGGCTTGATGGACCCT
>CAJGDC010000054.1 GCA_904502005.1 uncultured Alistipes sp. | reverse complement strand
GCGTGGATTGGTGGCTTTGTAAGCATTATAGAGGAGCAGAACGAGGGTAAGAAGTTCAGCGAGGCACAGATTGCCGAGTTGGAGAAGGAGTTTATGGAGACCTTCGAGACTTTCACTGTGATTCTTTCACTTAGTAAGAAGTAAGAGAATAGTCTATACACAAAAATTGGTGCGTGTAGGGAACGATGTAGTCCCGTCACGCACCAATTTTGTTTATACATATCGCATCAGCGAAAGATGTTTGCGTTCAGCATTTTGCAGTTTTTGCAAAAACTAACACTGAAAATCAATCAGTTAAAATAAAATAATGGTTGCCAATTTCGCCAGCCTTAGTTTTTTATGGGGTCATATACTATTTGCTTTGCAATGCCTCGGAGATGTTAATCATAAAATCACCCATGCGTTCAATTTCGGAGATAAGGTCTAGGTAGTAGACGCTGCTCTGATATTCGGCGTCGTTCTGCTCTATCTTCAGAATCTCCGCCTCGCGAAGAGAGTTTCGCATCTCGTTTATCTCAATCTCGCAATCTACAGCACGGCGAAGGTTTGCCATGCTGTTCTCTGAACTCTGCAAGTTGTCAATCATAATGCCGTAGGCGTGGTCGACAAGGCTTAGCATGGTGTTAATCTTCTCAATCTGTTGCTCCGAAAAGCTCTTGTTGTGGATATTTCGGCGAGAGATTATGCGGCTAATGCTCTCACCAGAGTCGCCAAGGCTCTCAAGTTCACCGATAATTTTGTACATAGACTTCACCTTGTGGCGAGTCTCTTCGCTGATACTATCCTGTGGCAGGGAGTTGAGGAATGTCGCAATCTCATACTCTATTCTATCGGCAATCTCCTCATATTTAACAAGTTTCTTGCGGTATACCTCAAATTCATCCTCCTTAGCTGCGTTGACGGCAGAACGAATATACCCCAAGCCGTTGCGACAAATCTGGGCAAAGTGGACAATCTCATTCTTTGCCTCGCCAAGAGCAAGCTCTGCAGTGCCCATTGGACCGGCATTGATATACTTAAGACGTACTGTCTGCTCCTCATCCTCTGGTTTGTTCTTGATTGCCCAGGTGACAAAACGCACGATGAGAGGGATAAACCAGATAAGGATTAGGGTATTGAATGTGTTAAATAGTGTGTGGAGCATTGAGACTCCGTAAAGTGCTGCTGTAGATTCAACAGAGCCAGCCTCAATACCCGCAGAGTAGTCTATCAGAGTTGGATTTGGATAGCCCAACCATGTGATTATTGTGCCAATAAGCGATAGGAATGGGCGGTAGAGAATGAGCGCCCAGATTACACCAAAGACATTGAAGAATGTGTGGGCGAGGGCTGCACGACGGGCATTTGGATTACCAACAGCTGCGGCGATATTTGCGGTAATGGTTGTACCGATATTCTCGCCAAGCACCATAGCCGCTGCCATGTCAAATGGAATCCAACCCATGCTCATCATAATAAGGGTTAGCGCCATTGTTGCACTTGATGACTGGAGCACGAGGGTGAGCAGTGTACCAAAGATAAGGAAGATAATCACCGAGCCAAAGCCGTAGCCTGTCCACTGCTGTATAAAGCTCAGAATCTCTGGGGTCTCGCGTAGGTCAGGCACAGAGTTTTTCATAAGTGACAGTCCGAGGAAGAGTAGCGAGAATCCGATGATAAACTCGCTGATGTTTCTATACTTCTCACTCTTTGCGATGCTCAACACAAAACCGATAGCCATCAGTGGCACGGCAAAGATAGATATGTCAGCCTTGAAGCCGAGCAGAGATACGAGCCATGCAGTGACTGTAGTACCGATATTGGCACCCATAATCACGCCAATAGCCTGATTTAGAGTTAGTAACGCTGCATTTACAAAGCCTACAACCATAACGGTCGTAGCGCTTGAAGATTGGATGATAGAGGTGATCGTAAGACCTGTCATTACCCCCTTAAAGGGGCTTGAGGTCATGGCACCAAGAAGTTTGCGCAGGCGATTACCAGCTGCTTTTTGAAGTCCGGAGCTCATCATATTCATTCCATAGAGGAACATGCCTAACGCTCCGAGAAGGGTTAAAAGTTGTAAAAACATAGTTTAGATAGTTTGTGTGTATATTAAATATATATTGTATGCTACAAAGCTTGTCAGCATAATTGCACCTTCAGTGCGAGAAATCCTGTTGTTTAGGCTGAAGATTAAGAGTAGAATGGATGCACCAATCATCACAGCATAATCGACAATGGTGATGCCGCTTCCAGAGAGTGGTGTGATTTGCGAGCTGACGCCTAAAATAAAGGCGAGGTTGAAGATGTTTGAGCCAACAACATTGCCAAGAGCCAACTCGGTATTGCGTTTTGCCGCGGCAGCAACTGAGGCAGCAAGCTCGGGTAGTGAAGTGCCACATGCGATAAGGGTTATAGAGATAAATGCCTCATTTACTCCCCATGCAGTTGCAATATTAACGGCACTATCGACAAAGAAGTCGCATCCGGTTATAAGAATTGCCAAACCGATAATTGTGCGCAGAACCGCTTTTGTTAGGCTCTGCGGTGCTGGTGTTGTTTGGAGTGTGTTTGGGCTGATTTTACTCTTCTTACGGTCGCGTAGGAAAGATATATAAATGTAGGTGGCAAATATCGCCAAAAGTATCAATCCGTCACCTCTGCCGATAATAATCTTATCGTTACAGAAGAAGTTGAAGGCGAGTAGGGTGGCAAGAATCGAGATGCCGATGCAGAGAGGTAGTTCAAAGCGGTTGTTCTCACTCTTTACGGCTACTGGATGTAGTAGGGCGGTGATGCCCAAAATTCCTAAGATGTTGAAGATATTTGAGCCTACGACATTTCCTACGGCAACATCAACCTTGCCCTCAAGTGCTCCCATGCAGCTGACAATTAGCTCGGGAAAGGAGGTTCCGACGCCTACAATAATAGCTCCAATAACAAAGTCGGAGATTTTGAATCTACGTGCAATGTCTGCCGAGCCGCTAACCAAATTATCGGCACCATAGACCACTGCCACAAGGGCAATGATAAGTATAATATAATCCATGTTTGTTTGAGTTTATGTTTTATTTGTGTTTGATTGACGAAATAGAGGGGTGCAAAGTCTATACCCTAATATTGTGCAATCTAAACACTAAACTCAGAGATGGTCGTACTGTCGGTTTATGGATAAAATCTTTCTCAAATAGAGTTGTTGACAGATGTGGCGTTGCTGTAGAAACGTGCGCCTTGCAGTGTCTGTGTGATGAATATATACGACGTGCAGTAGGAACAGTTGAACTTTGCCTGCTTGAAATTGTGTTCAGCGGTGCAAATGGAGATTGGTCACCAATCTGGGATTGTAGTTGCTCTGCGACATGGAAAAACTGCTCCTGTTGCTCTGTGCAGTTGCCCAGTGCAAAGATTACGGATATGAAAAGCAACAATCCGAGTATGTTCAGAGTGTCTCTCATTTCAAGTGCAAAGATACAAAATATAGCGTTGATTGTATAGGGTAAATTGAGATTTAACAATTTGTTAAATTTGTGCTCTCTGCTTGTGAAATTGATATAAATATCGCAAAAGATGAAATCGATATAAAAATAATTATAATTTTGTTATGAAAATATTTGATATTTCGGAAAATGTTATTATCTTTGCAGATGTAAATATGATATGAGGAAAAATAATAGTGTGATTTGCGCTATTAGATTAACTATATAAATATAGAGCATTTATGAGACAGTCGTGTCCAAAGTCATGCCCATCGGCAAAGGAGCCTTTTTCAGGATTTCACCTATATAATTATAGGGCAGGTGAGTCGTTTTTAATAGAGGCTGGTGAACTAAATCATCTTGTCTTTGTAATTTCAGGTAAGCTCACTCTTAATTCAGAAGAGTGCAATGGTCTTGAGGTTAATAAAGGTTCGTTTTTCTTCTGTTATAATTGTGGGCACTATGCAATTGAGGCTAAGAGTGACCTGCAGATTGTTATTGCACACTTTGCGCGCCCAGGTGCAGCGTGTGATGTGGCTTCGTTGCTGCAATTCTCTAAGGCGCAGCGCGATTTCCAGTATAAATTTGAGCCAGTGCCTATCAATAAGCAGCTCGATGAGTTCCTATCACTGCTTATTGGATTTTTGAAAGATGATGTGCCATGTGCTCATATGCACCACTCAATGATAGAGTTGCTCTTTGTTGTCTTCCGTTTCTACTACGATGTTGAGGTGCTTTCCAACCTATTCTTTAACCTTTTTGACCATGCGGTGTCGTTCCGTACAATGGTCGAGGGTAATAGAGTGAAGGCTCGCAATCTTAACCATCTGGCAGAGCTGTGCGGCTACGACATCAATACTTTCAACGTGGTTTTCCGCCGCCACTATCCTGGATATACTCCGGGCGTGTGGATGCAGATTCAGCGTAAGGATGAGATTCTTGCCGACCTTGTTGAGAGTGATGCGCCTATATATCATATCTCTAAGAAGTATGGTTTCTCATCGTCAAGCCACCTTGGAGAGTACTGTAAGAAATATTTGGGCGACACCCCGACAAAGGTAAGAGCAAGATATCGCAAGATGAAGCAATAGTCTGTTATTGTGTCATTTGCGTATAGCTTATTTTGCCGACGGGAGATACATTTTTTAGTGCTTTGTGTGTTTTGTCGTCGATTATTTGATAATAGTTAAATTTGTGGAGGTGCTGGCAGCTTTAGGGCTGTCAGTACTTTTTTTGCTTCTGATTTTCAGGGATGTGCGAATTTTTAGGATATTGTGATAAATCATTGTGTAAATTTTTGTGTCTAACGTCATGTGTAGAGTCTAAGCGAGGCGATGGTGTGAAAATTTGCAAACTCGTAAAAAATTACTATCTTTGTACTGACACACGCAAAGTTTATTGCGATTATTATGACTTATTGCGCGGTATTGTTGCTGCTTATTGTGGCGTATTTGTTCGGTTCTATACCTAGTGCTGTCTGGATTGGCAAGCACTATTTTGGTGTTGATATTCGCGAACATGGAAGTAAGAATGCCGGGGCTACTAATATGCTTAGGGTCTTGGGGTTAAGAGCTGCATTACCTGTCTTTGTAATAGACTTTATGAAGGGCTTTGTGGCTGTAACTATTATGGCCCTTATGAAGTTTGATGCATCAATCTCGCCAGCGTGGATTATTAATCTCAAGATATTTGCTGTGGCAGCCTCTGTGTTGGGTCATATATTCCCAATTTTTGCTGGTTTTCGTGGTGGTAAGGGCGTTAGCACCCTTATTGGTGCGGTGACCGGGGTGCAGCCAAACCTTGCTTTGCTATGCTTTGCTGTGTGGGTAATAGTGTTCATTTTTACCCATTATGTGTCGTTATCAAGCATGGTTGCCGGGTGTAGTTTCCCGATTTTTGTCGCTCTATTTTCAAGCACACTATATAGTCGCTATGGCGAGGCTTCGTGGTTGTTTATTATATTCTCAATATCGGTGGCAGTGCTGTTACTTTGGACACACCGAAAGAATATTGTTAGACTCAGACAGGGCGTTGAACCAAAGACCTATATTTGGAAGAAGAGATAACACCTTAAATTATATATTGTACTTATGGTTGAAAAAAATTTAATTAAGATGTATGAGCAGTCATTTCGCGAGAACCGCGAGATGAGTGCAGTAACTGACTATTTTACGGGCGAGACCTACTCGTACTATGGTTTTGCCAAGGAGATTGCCAAGTTACACATTATGTTTGACGAGGCAGGCATTAAGCCTAAAGATAAGATTGCTCTTGTTGGTCGTAATACTCCACGTTGGTGCGTTGTATATATTGCTACAATGACCTACGGTGCGGTTATAGTTCCTATTCTTCAGGACTTTACGCCTACAGACATTCAGCATATTGTAAACCACTCTGAGAGCCGCCTGCTCTTCCTTACAGACTCATATTGGGATGGTCTTGATGAGGACCAGATGCCAAATGTGGAGGCGGTGATGTCGCTTACTGACTACCATGTGCTCTTTGAGCGCGGTGGTGATAAGATGACTAAGTGCATCAATCAGATGACCGAGAACTATCGTAAGCGTTACCCTCGTGGTTTTACCGCAGACGATATTAAGTATGCAGATGTGCCTAATGACCAGCTGATACTCCTCAACTATACATCAGGTACTACAGGCTACTCTAAGGGCGTTATGCTTACTGTTAACAACCTGACTGCCAATGTGATGCATATCTCTGTGATGAGCGACCATACAAATATGCTTTACTTCCATAAGGGCGGTCGTACACTATCGTTCCTGCCACTTGCACACGCCTTTGGTTGCGCTGTGGACTTCCTTGCTCCGCTGGCTGTTGGTGGACATATTACACTGCTTGGTCGTATTCCTGCGCCGAAGATTCTGCTTGCTGCAATACAGAAGGTCCAGCCAGAGGTTATCTGTGCTGTGCCAGTGCTCTTGGAGAAGATTTACCGTAAACAGATTATCCCACTGCTTGAGAAGGGCCCTCTGAGCATCGCTATGAAACTGCCACTTGTAAACGAGGTGGTCTTTGCGCAGATTAAGAAGAAGCTGCTCGACTCATTTGGCGGCAACCTTCGCATCTTTGTGCTTGGTGGTGCACCTGTAAACAAGGAGACCGAGTCCTTCCTTCAGAAGATTCACTTCCCATTCACTGTTGGTTATGGTATGACCGAGTGCGGTCCGCTTATTAGTGTTACACCAGACCCACGCGATTTTAAGCTTACCTCTTGCGGTATGTATCTTAAGAACTTTTTGGATGTTCGTATTGATTCAACTGACCCACAGAATGTGGCTGGCGAAATCCTTGTTCGTGGTGAGAATGTTATGCAGGGGTACTATAAGAATGAGGAGGCTACCGCTGCTGCCATCGATAGTGAGGGCTGGCTGCATACAGGAGATATGGGTACTATAGATGTTGATGGAACTCTCTATATTCGTGGTCGTTGCAAGACTATGATTCTTACAGGTAATGGTCAGAATATCTACCCAGAGGAGATTGAGGATAAGCTCAACAATATGCCACTTGTGCTTGAGTCGTTAGTCCTCGAGAATGATGGTAAACTATATGGTCTTGTGGTGCCTGACTTTGAGACCTGCGAGCGTGAGGGTATTGACCGACCTGCCCTTGAGGCGATTATGGCGGAGAACCTCAAGCAGCTCAATACTCAGATTGCGGCATACGAGCGTCTTGTGTCGATTACAATCTATCCTTCTGAGTTTGAGAAGACTCCAAAGAAGAGTATCAAACGATACCTCTACAATGTCTCTAAACTTGGTATTGAGTAGTTAATATAATGAAACGGGGGCTAAAACTGCTCCCGTTTTTTACCATAGCAGAGCTATGAAAATTAAAAAACCACAGATTAGTAAGCAGATAATTGGCGAGAATGTACTCTATGCCTTTGTTTTTGTCTCTGTCTATCTCATCCCCATCCTTAACTCATTTATGATGGCTGAGGAGCATGTAGACTTCTATAATAAGGTTTTTTTAGCGTGGAGTATCATCACCCCGTATTTGGGTCTGTTTCTGTTTAATAACTATGTTCTCATTCCGCTGCTTCTCAATAAGGGACGGGCGGCGTGGTATGTGGTTGCTGTGGCAGTTGTTGTTACTTCGGTCTTTGCCTTTATTGAGACGCTAGAACGGTATCACATCATCTCTGACGGCTATACTGATGTGGGAGTGTTACCACATCAGGCAACCCTCTCTGACCTTGCGTGGTATTGGAATATAGTGCTCTGCATCTTTATGTTTGCTGCCAATGTTGGTATTAAAAAGTTCTACGAGTCGATGCAGAAGGATGAGGATAATGCTCGCCTTGCCCGTGAAAATATTGAGGCAGAGATGTACTATCTGAAGTATCAGATAAATCCTCACTTTCTGATGAATACTCTCAATAATATCCATGCATTGATAGACATTGATGCGGATAGTGCCAAACGAGGTCTTATTGAGCTGTCGGATATGATGCGCCATGTGGTCTATGAGTCCAGCGCAGACACTATTCCACTGAGTGCGGATATAAAGTTTATTGCGAACTATATTGAGCTGATGCGTGTCCGTTATGCGCAGAAGATAGATGTGCGTTTTACATATCCAGAGTCTATACCCTCTACACTTAACATTCCGCCACTGGTGTTTATTGTCTTTGTAGAGAATGCCTTTAAGCATGGAGTGTCACGTCGCCACCAATCTTATATACATATAGATATAACTGTAGACGAAGAGTATGTTGTGGCACATTTCAGTAACTCTGTCTATCCGACAAATGATCTTAAAAAGGGCATTGGCCTTGAGAATGTACGCCGAAGATTGGAGCATATCTACGGAACTCGCCATAGCCTTGAGATTGAGAGAAATTCCGAGAGTTATTGTGTAACATTAAAACTACCTGTTACTTATGAAACTTAAATCTATTGTTATTGATGACGAACCGCTAGCGCTTCGTCAAATGGAGAGCTATGTCGCCCGTGTACCATTTTTAGAGCTGGTGGCAAGTTTCGATAATGCTGTTGAGGCTCGTAGCTATATTGAGCAGGGAAATGTCGTAGAGCTTATCTTTGTGGATATTAATATGCCAGAGTTGAATGGCGTAGATTTTGTGAGAGGACTCACTGTGCAACCGATGATTGTCTTTACAACTGCATACTCAGAATATGCAATTGAGGGCTTTAAGCTTGATGCTATAGACTATCTCCTTAAACCTATCAGTTTTGAGAACTTTGAGCGTGCGGCAAAGAAGGCACAGTCAATAGCAGAGCTGCTCTCGTTGCGTAATTCAGCTCAGGCGGAGGCCCTGCCTGTGGGTGAGCAGAACCCCGAGAAGGAGTGTATTAGTATTCGCGCTGACTATAAGACGTCGCTTGTTCGCTACTCAAATATTGTCTATCTTGAGAGTGCCGGTGAGTATGTTCGCCTACACCTTGCTGACGGAGGTGAGTTGGTGACTCTATTCAGACTTAAAAATATGGAGAGCTCGCTGCCATCAGATCGCTTTGTTCGTGTACACCGCTCGTTTATTATTAACCTTGACCATGTTACGGGCTATACTAAGGGTCGAGTGTTCCTTACAGGTGACGAGTATGCACCGATAGGCGAGAACTACAAGGAGTCCTTTGTCGCTATTGTCAATAAGATAGGGTAGATATTGCTCTGTTAGCTATTAATCATACTGCATTGTGGGAAATGACCCCATGGTGCAGTATTTTCCATCTATGCACTCTACGCATAGGTGTTGCCAACCGTTTGTCAGTACTATATATTGCGCACCGAGTACGGCATTGTAGCGAACCGCTTGGGCAAGAACGCTCTTGTCAATATTTACCTCCGGAGCCTTACACTCAACAAGGATTTTGGGCTTGAGGTCTTTGCCTATAACTACAATATCTGCTCGTTGAGCTGTGCCGTTAATCTTTACCTGATACTCCTGGGCTATTGAGTGTGGCAATACTCCGCAGTGTGAAACCAGAAAGGCTATGACATGTCGCCTAACAACCTCCTCAGGCGTCAGAAGTAGATAGCGACCGCGTAGAGAGTCCCAGACAAATGTCTGATTACCCTCTTGCTTTGTTGCCATCTCTATGGCAGGGAAATTGATTTGGCGTTGGTTTGCCATCGTTGTTAATTATTTGCTATTTATTTACTATCTTTGTGGCAAAGATATGAAAATTATGAAGATTATCCTACTCCTGCTATCTATATTTACAGTGGCTACTGCTTCGGCAGAGAGCTTGCTATTGCCTTTTGAGCAAGCAGAGCCTGCTCGTGGCGAAGTTGTTCCCTATGGTCGTGCTGCCGATGCGCTGAAGGCAGAGCCGTCTGCTTTAAACTATGTGGCAAAGCTTGCCCAGTGGACCATATCGGAGGATGGCAAGGAGTATAATAGCTCCTTTGCAGTGCCTGTATGGTGGCTCAATCGTCAGATTATTGTTCGCGTTGGTCGTTCAACTTCGGCATACGAGGTGCTTGTTGATAATCGCCGCGTCGGTTTTGCCTCTAGTGGCGCAACGCCGGTAGAGTTTAATGTCACTAAGTTTGCCAAGGAGGGACGCCATAGCCTTACTATTCGTCATGTAGATGCTGAGCAGAATCGCCTAAGCGGAGAGCTTGCAACGCTTAAACCTCTTGTGGAGGGTGTCTCTGTTATCTGCCAGCCGACCATCCGTGTGCGTGATATTGTCTGCAATACAACCCTGAACGATAATGGCGAGGGTGTCGCGCAGTTCTCTGTGGTTGTCAAGTGTGATGCTCTGAATGCAAAGCGTGCCCGTTTCGGATACACCGTCCACCTAAATGATACCACCGTGCTGACAAAAGGGTATAGCGATATAACCCTTGATATGCGCCGTGAAGATACTATCGCCTTTATGGCTCGCATTCCGAAAAATAGCCTTTGGAGCGCCAATAATCCGCACATTGTGACCCTGGAGCTTGAGAATCGTATTGATAACCGCCCTGTGGAGTATATGCGTCGTAGTGTCGGCGTGCGCTCTGTAGATGTTGTTAATGGGGTGATGTTTATCAACCAGATGCCGCAGGAGCTTAAACTTCACGATTATGACCCGGCAAAGAGTTTGGAGGAGCAGGTTTCGGCTCAAAATAATGGTTTGGTTATACCTGCTTATTACGCAACTGAGGCGCTGCTTACCCAGTGCGATAAACTCGGTATTCTGGTCGTTGTCTGCTCGGCTATTGATACTATGAGCCTCGGTGACCATATCCGCGTGGGTGGAAATCCTAGTAATAATCCACTCTACCTCGCCACATACCTCTCCTTTAATCGCGCAGCTTACTATAGCACCCGCCACCATCCGTCTGTTGTCGGTTATGCTGTTGCTAAGGGAAAAACTACGGGAATAAACATCTATGAGAGCTACCTGATGCTCAAAAATATCGAACCACGCCTTCCAATTGTCTATGAAGGCAATTTGGATGAGTGGTGTAGTGATAAAATTGTTTTGAGGTAAATTGCTGATTGATAATGCATTAATAAATTGGCGGTAAAATAAACTAAAATTTTTTCAAATTTTTTTCGCTAAAAGTTTGCAGGAATAAATTTTTTGCCCTATCTTTGCACTCGCAATCAGGAAATAACACCGGTTGTAAACGATGCCTCTTTAGCTCAGTTGGTAGAGCACGACACTCTTAATGTTGGGGTCCAGGGTTCGAGCCCCTGAGGGGGTACAGAAGCGAGAAACGAAAGTTTCTCGCTTTTTTGTTGTTGCTCAATGAGTTAAGCAGCCCGCGCCTGTGGCGCACCAGTGGCGTATCGTGGTTGTTTTGTCTATGTTTGTCCATCGGCTGTCTAACTAAAACAGACAAATGCGACAAACCTTTTTGAAACCAATAACCGAAAACTTGGACATAGGTT
>CAJGDC010000053.1 GCA_904502005.1 uncultured Alistipes sp. | reverse complement strand
GCAAAGATACAAAAAAAGTTCTACTTTTGCAGTCGGGTAAGTCTTATACGACCAGCTCCTGCAGAACTCCCCCAGGCAAGGAATTGAGCAAGGGTATGCGGTTGTAGCGGTGCGATATGAGTAGCTTACCCTTTTTTATTGGATACAAATAATGCAGACTGGTTTCAGTCTGCATTATCTATTTTTCAACTTCCCTATCGAATTCTGTCAAGTGAACGGACAAGAAGCTCATCGCGTAAGATTGCACGCATAGCAAGTGGAGTAAGCACAAGCGCAACAAGCGGCAGAATAACTGGGAAGCGGATGGCGATATTTGCCCAAGTGATGTCAAAGTCGTTAAAGATGTTGTTGCAAACAGAGTAGGTAAATGCACCTACAAGGAGCACAGCGCCCAGCAGAAGCACGCACTCAACGCCACAAAGGCGGATTTGCAACTGGCGATTCTTATAGAGGAAGATTGTAACAAATGGCAGCAATGTTGCCACAACAAGCACCGCACCAAGCCAAGAAGATGCATAGGAGAGCACGCCCTCGGCATCTGAAATTGTAAATGCCGAAAGTGTCACCTGATGACCATCAACGCCAATAAATACGAGTGGGAAGATTAGTGTTACAACCATAAGAAGTGTAACTACCATAAGATAGAGTGTCTGTATTCTCTGTATCATAACTTTTTATCAATTAAATATTTGTTTCTATCACTTGAATTTCTATTTATCAGCTCTCCCAAGAAGCCTGCAAGGAAGAGTTGCACACCGAGCACTATTGCCAATATAGCTAAGTAAAAGAGAGGCTGGTCGGTAACTGCTCGAAGTGGTAAATCCATAATCTGCTTATAAATTTTGCTACCAATAACCCAGCAAGTGGTAAAACCTCCGACAAGGAACATCAGTGTGCCGAGGCTACCAAAGAAGTACATTGGCGAGCGGCCAAAACGAGACATGAAGGTTACCGATATAAGGTCAAGGTACCCCTTAACCATTCGTTCCATACCAAATTTAGAGACCCCATATTTGCGAGCCTGATGGTGCACCTCCTTCTCACCTATGCGCTTAAATCCCGCATTTTTTGCAAGAATTGGGATATAGCGGTGCATCTCACCATAGACCTCTATAGATTTGATAACACTCTTGCGATAACACTTAAGTCCACAATTAAAGTCATTGAGCTTTATGCCTGACACCGTACGAGCAGTCCAGTTGAAGAACTTACTTGGCAGTCTCTTACCAATAGGGTCGTAACGCTTGCGTTTCCAACCTGAAACAAGGTCATAACCCTGCTCCAAAATCATTTTGCGCATAGCAGGTATCTCATCAGGAGAGTCCTGAAGATCTGCATCCATAGTAAAGACAACCTCACCCTCTGCCGCCTCAAAACCACAATAGAGTGCTGCGCTCTTACCATAATTGCGCATAAAGTGAATAGCCTTCAGACTATCACCATATTGAGCTTTCAGCTGCTCAACTACCTGCCAAGAACCATCATCGGAGCCGTCGTCTACCATGATTATCTCATAGGACAAACCCTCACCCTTGCAGACACGATCAATCCACTGCGCAAGCTCAGGAAGAGACTCCCGCTCGTTATATAACGGAACGACAACCGAAATATCCAACGCCATTACTCCTCGCTATTATTTTTCTCAAAAATATTTGGCTCTTTCTTAACCACAGCAGCAATAATTAGAGCTACTATTGATGCTGCAAAGAAATAGCTCCAAACAGACGAAAATAGAGTCTGTAAGATTGTAGGCTCTGGTTGGGCAGCCATTTGTGAGAACAACTGGTTGTAAGTACCCATCATTGAGGCAGTCTCCGGATTTGCCTTAAGGACAGACTGCAGTGATGAAATCATACTCTTAGTATACTCACTATGTCCAATGATTAGGTTATGCAAAATGTAGCGACCTAATCCCACAATAACACCAGAGAGCGTGGATACAGAGACAACAAAGCCATAGCCACGACTAAAGCTGAACATCTTCACATCAGACTGCTGAGCCATAACCTCAAGTGAATAGCTCTTTGCAAAACGATAGAGCATCCATATATAGAGAATTGAAGCCACCAAATACTCAAAACCCATAATAGAATACCAAGACAATGTTCCGCCATAGACAACTGCACACTGCTCAAAAATGTGCGAGATAAGCATCACAAAGCCCAGAATAGCTCCGTAGCTCATCACTCTGTTCAAAAAAAGATTCTGATTCATATCTTCAACAATTTGATGTACAAAGGTAGTCAAAAATATCATTTATCACAATTTTTGCCCCATTAGGTGGGTAAAATTGTAGATATTTGCTGCGACAAAATATGAAATCTCGTTTTTTTTGTTATATTTGCACCCGAAACCATCTATTATTTTTTATGGGAAATGAGAAAAATATTTGTTCTGACAGTAGCTGCACTATGCTACTTTTGTACCTACTCGCAAGAGGCTGAGGCATCAGGCAATGTTCCAACGCTGATTTTCTCGCCTCGATTTGAAGTAAACCCTTACATCCAAACAGGCGGTGGGGGTTACTCCGGTGTGGATTTCGGCACTTCTTCCCTTTACACTCTTTTTGAAGGCTCTATAGGAGAACACTTCTCCTATTCAATGAGCAACCATTGGCTTAGCACAGACACTAAGCCCCTATATCAGAACGCCTTTCGTTCTGACGACGTTGATTTTATAGATTGGCTTACGCTGAGCTATAGCCTTGGCAATTTCACATTTACCTTAGGTAAGGACATGCTCGCCATTGGCGGATATGAACTTGATCCTATGGATGTCGACCAACACCCTACACTATGCTCTACATTTTGGCATAACTGCGCTATTTATCAATGGGGTGGTAAGGTTGAGTACACAACAAACGATGAGAGTTCGTCTATTGCATTCCAATTTGGAACCTCTCCATTCGGAGAGCGACCATTCAAGAGCAAGTTATTTACCTACTCACTGATTTGGTATGGAGATTTTGGATGCTTTGCTCCAATTTGGTCGGCAAACCTTATTGAATTTGAGCCAGGCACCTTTGTCAAAATAGCTTCACTTGGTAATGGATTTTACTTCGGTGATTTCGGCGCAGAGATAGATTTGATGTACAAGCATCTTAACTATGGATGGCGAGACGGTTATGGCAAAGAGTCTAACCACGAATTTTCTGCAATTGGCAAGTTTGGATATACCCTTAAAGATAAGGTAGAACTATTTGTCAAGGGCGGTTATGAACATCGCACCGGTCTTGATATTTTTGGTTATGAGGATGAGTTTGGCTTTATTCCCACAGATAGCTCTTCAAATAGCTATTTCTTCTATGGTGGCGGTGTAAATTACTATCCACTTCGCAACAATAAAGATCTTAGACTCCACGCAGTTATTGCAGCAAACACCCACGCAAAGAGCTTAGCTCTGAGCATCGGTGCTACATATCACTTTAATTTAACAGAGGTAATACGCAAAAATAAATAAAATGGCTAACAACAGCGATACAATCATCAAAATTGAGCATCTGTCAAAGGCTTTTGGCGAGAAGGTGGTGCTTGACGATATTAACCTTGACATCCGTCGCGGTGAGTTTATTACTTTACTTGGTCCTTCAGGCTGTGGAAAGACAACTCTACTGCGTATGATTGCCGGCTTTTTGCAGCCAGATTCGGGTGTAATACTTATGGAGGGTAATGACATCTCCGAGGTTCCTCCTCATCGCCGTCCGCTCAACACCGTCTTCCAGCGTTATGCACTCTTTCCACATCTAAACGTCTACGACAATATCGCCTTTGGACTCAAGCTTAACAAAGTTCCATCTGCGGAGATTGAGAGCCGTGTACGCAAGGCGCTAAAGATGGTTAGCATGACCGATTATGAGGACCGAGATGTAAACTCACTCTCTGGTGGTCAGCAGCAGCGTGTCGCTATTGCTCGCGCAATTGTAAACCGACCAAAGGTACTTCTGCTTGACGAGCCACTTGCCGCTCTGGACCTCAAGATGCGTAAGGATATGCAGATGGAGCTTAAGCAGATGCATAGCGAACTAGGTATCACCTTTATCTATGTCACCCACGACCAGGAGGAGGCGCTTACCTTGTCAGATACCGTTGTAGTAATGAGTGACGGAAAGATTCAACAAATCGGCTCACCAATTGACATCTACAACGAGCCTGTAAACTCGTTTGTCGCAGACTTTATTGGCGAGAGTAACATCCTTAATGGAACTATGGTTCATGACCGCGAGGTTGAGTTTATCGGCCATAGCTTTGAGTGTGTTGACGAGGGCTTTGGAACAAATATTCCTGTGGATGTTGTAGTACGTCCAGAGGATATATATATTATCGCTAATGCCGAGAATGCTAAATTTACTGGCGTAGTTAAGTCTTGCATCTTTAAGGGTGTGCACTATGAGATGTTTGTAGAGACAGACAAGGGTTATGAACTTATTATTCAGGACTATAACGCCTTTGATGTCGATAGTACCGTGGGCATGTTTATCAAGCCTAATGACATACATGTAATGCAGAAAGAGCGTACATGCAACACCTTTGAGGGAAAGATGCTTGCTGACAATAAGGTAGAGATTCTCGGTGCTGAGTTTGAGTGCGAAAATTGCACACTTAACGAGGGAGAGAACATCTATGCGACTATCAACTTTGACCGCGTAGAGCTTCTTGACAACAAGGAGGACGGTATTGTTATGGGTGAGGTTGTCTTTATCCTATACAAAGGAAATCACTATCACCTCACAGTACTCACAGATGACGGAGAGAAGATTTATGTAGATACAAATGATATTTGGGACAAAGGTGATATTGTCGGAATATCTATTGCACCATCAGATTTACACATTACAAAGAGAGTTTAGCCGATGAAAGTAAACATCTTTTCACGTCGTTCTAGTTGGGCGCTTCCATACGCAATATTCCTCGCCATCTTTGTGGCGTTGCCATTGTTGCTGATTGTAATTTACGCCTTTACAAATGGTGCTGGAGAGTTCTCGCTTGATAATTTCAAGAAATTCGTTATCCAACCCGAGGCGGTAAATACCTTCATATACTCAATTGGTATTGCCCTCGTTACAACATTTCTGTGCATACTATTGGGCTACCCTGCCGCTTATATATTGAGCAACAAGAACCTTAACCGTTCTCAGACAACTGTTCTGCTCTTTATTCTGCCGATGTGGATTAACATCCTTGTTCGTACACTAGCTACTGTAGCTCTATTTGACTTTATGCATATTCCACTTGGTGAGGGTGCCCTCATATTCGGTATGGTGTATAACTTCCTGCCGTTTATGATATACCCTATCTACAACACCCTTCAGAAGATGGACCACTCGCTTATTGAGGCTGCAGAGGATTTGGGCGCAAAACCAAGTACAGTATTTTGGAAAGTCACCGTTCCGCTCTCAATGCCGGGCATTACAAGTGGTATTATGATGGTCTTTATGCCTACCATATCGACATTCGCGATTGCGGAGTTGCTAACAATGAACAACATCAAGCTCTTTGGAACAACAATCCAGGAGAATATCAATAACGGAATGTGGAACTATGGCGCAGCGTTGTCGCTCATCATGCTGGTAATCATTGGTATTACCTCGCTCTTCTCAGATGACGATGCGCAGAGTCAAAATGAGGGAGGAATCATCTAATGAAGAAGTTTTTTGCTCAATCATACCTTTGGCTGCTGCTTTCACTCCTTTACGCGCCAATAATCATCATCGGTGTATTCTCATTTACCGAGGCAAAAGTTCTTGGCAACTGGACTGGTTTTTCTACAAAGCTCTACACATCACTCTTTAGCGGTGGAGTAAGTAATGGCTTGCTATCGGCAATAGAGAACACCTTTACCATAGCCATTATTGCAGCAGCAGTATCGACTGTACTCGGCAGTATTGCTGCTATAGGCATCCACAACATGCGTGGCAGAAAGCGTCAGGTTATCACCTTGTTGAATAACATTCCGATGCTCAACCCGGACATTATCACAGGTATTTCACTCTTTTTGCTCTTTGTAAGTTTGGGTATTTCACAGGGGTACACTACTGTTGTGCTTGCACACATCGCCTTCTGTACTCCGTACGTTGTATTAAGCGTTATGCCACGCTTACAGCAGATGAATCCGAACATCTACGAGGCCGCACTAGACCTGGGAGCGACACCTTTTCAGGCACTCCGTAAGATTATTATTCCAGAGATACGCCCTGGTATGATTTCTGGTTTCATTCTTGCCTTTACACTCTCTATCGACGACTTTGCTGTTACAATATTTACAAAGGGAAATGAAGGTCTTGAGACGCTCTCTACATTCATCTACGCCGATGCACGTAAGGGCGGTCTAACACCAGAACTCAGACCTCTCTCAACTATTATCTTTGTAACAGTACTACTGCTACTTATCATCATTAATGTCCGCGCACGCCGTGCTGCCCGTAAACAAGGAAATATCTAATGAGAAAGCTTTTTACACTTGTACTAACATTTTGTTTTGCCGTTGGAACTCTCTCAGCAGCCGACCGCGAACATACACTCAAGGTCTACAACTGGGCTGACTATATCGATGAGGAGGTACTCGCCGAGTTTGAAGAGTGGTATAAAGAGCAGACAGGCGAGGAGGTGGAGATCATCTACCAACTCTTTGACATTAACGAGATTATGCTTGCCAAAATTGAACGAGGCAAGGAGGATTTTGATGTTGTATGCCCCTCTGAATATATCATCGAGCGAATGCTCCGCAATAACCTTCTATTGCCTATAGATAAGGATTTCGGTGACACTCCAAACTATATTGACAGCAATATATCGCCTTATATCATTGACCGTTTCAACATGATTGACGGCTCGGGCAAAAATGCAAACGACTATGCTGTGGGATATATGTGGGGTACAACAGGATTGCTCTACAACACTAAATATGTCACCGCTGAACAAGCTCGCTCGTGGTCAATTCTTCACGATGAGCAGTTCCGCAAGAAGATATTCATCAAAGATGCCTTCCGAGATGTATATGGTCCAATTTTGGTATATCTCAAGCGCGATGCTATTGACCGAGGCGAGGTAACAATGGACGAGGTTATGTATGACGCCTCTGATGAATCTATCGCCTTGGTTGAGACATTTCTAAAGAAGGCCAAGCGTCTTGTAGCTGGATGGGAGGCAGACTTTGGCAAGGAGATGATGACCAAAGAGAAGGCGTATATCAACCTCACTTGGAGTGGCGACGCAGTATGGGCAATCGAAGAGGCTGCCGATGTTGGTGTTTCGCTTGACTACTACGTTCCCGATGAGGGTAGCAATGTATGGTTTGATGGCTGGGTAATTCCTAAGTATGCCAAGAATATCAAAGCTGCACGTTACTTTATAAACTTTATGTGTCGTTCTGATATAGCCCTCAGAAATATGGATGCTATCGGATATGTGAGTGCCGTAGCTACTCCAGAGGTACTTGAGGCAAAAATAGATGACACGCTAGAGACCGCAGTAGATGCAAGTTATTTCTTTGGCGAAGGGGCTGAAAGTGTAAAGATTGACGCTGTACAGTATCCAGACCGAAAAGTTATTGAACGTTGCGCAATGATGCACGACTCTGGTGCTCGTACCGAGCAGATGCTTGAGATGTGGGCACGCGTTAAGGGCGAGGTCGTAAAGCCTTGGGTGCTTATCGTTATCGGCATCACCCTACTTACAATGTTAGTGCTCGGTATTCGTCGCAAAGTGCTTCAATATCGTCGCTCAATGAAACGTCGCTATCGTCGTCGCAAGAAATAATTACTAAACAAAAATAATATAGCAGTAGAAATTTTCTACTGCTATATTTTTTGTGACCTGCACTTACAACAAGAAGAGTATCATACTCTGCGCGATTACCACACGCAGGAACATAACAAGTGGATAAACCGTTGCATAACTAATCGCCGGCATATCAGAGCCGGCCACGTTATTTGCATAGGTTAGAGCGATAGGATTTGTCATACTACCTGCAAGTGTTCCCATAAGCGTATAGTAATCCATATTATAGACCTTACGAGCAAAAATACCGACAAGGAGCAGTGGTACAATGGCGATAATGAGCGCGTAGAGCATCCAGATGTATCCGCCAGAGATAAGTGCATCGATAAATCCCTCACCCGATGCCAAACCGACCGAAGCAAGGAACATAGCAAGACCCACTTCTCGCAGCATAAGATTTGCACTGATAGTTGTATAAGTAATTAAGTGCCAGTGAGTTCCAAATCGACCAATAAGTATTGCCATAAGCATTGGACCAGCAGCAAGACCGAGCTTAATCTGAGGTGATTCTACAAGCGGAATAGAGCCCACAAAAACTCCCAGAGCTATACCGAGGAAGATTGTAAAGATATGTGGCTGATGTAGCTTTTTGAGCGAATTTCCAAGCAGATCTGCCACCTTATCAATAGCGCTTTCAGAGCCTACAACCATCACCTTATCTCCCAACTGAAGTTCCATACCTTGGTACGGAATAAGGTCCACACCTGCACGATTTACACGAGTGATATTTATGCCATATTTAGTTCTAAGTCGCAAATCGGAGAACTTCTTACCGTTAATCTCTGGGCGAGTTACAACAATTCGTCGAGATACAAGTTTACCCTCAAATTCACCCCACTCTTGCTCCAGCATATCAACCTCATTTCCCAAGAATGCAAGAATAGCCTCCTTATCCTCCATTGCACTGACAATAAAGAGCTTATCCCCGCGATAAACTCGGCTCTCTGAGTCTGCGATAAATGCATTATTACCATCGTGTGAGATGCGCGAGATGACAAACTGACGAGCAATAATATTGCGAATCTCGCTCACCTTCTTGCCATCAATTTGGCTATTTAACACCTCGAGTGAATACTTCGCTGCAAATTTATTCTCATTACTCAAGGCTTTAAGAGCCTCATTCTCCACATTCAGATTTATCTTAAGCAACGGCTTTAGTATCAAAAAGGCTATAATCACCGCCACAACTCCAAAGGGATATGCAATAGCAAAACTCATCGGTATAGAGCTATCCTCAGCGCCAGTCATATCCATATATGCCTGCTGTGTGGCACCCATTGCTGGGGTATTTACAGCCGCACCATCCATCACACCCACCATCGTCTGCAGCGGCGTACCGGTTATCTGACCAATTATCAGCGTCACAATCACACCCAGCGCCATAACCAATACCGCAAGCCACATCTGCTTGAGTCCTCCAGCACGAAGAGATGAGAAGAATCCCGGGCCAATCTGCAAGCCAATTGAAAAGACAAAGAGTGTAAGTCCAAAATCACGAGCAAAATTGAGCATATCGCTATTCACACGCATGCCAAAATAGCTGAGTGCAATGCCCGCAAATAGAATCCACGTCGAGCCAAGCGAAATGCCGCCTATCTTAACCTTGCTCAGCGCCGTACCGATCGCAATCGCCACCGCAAAGATAAATATCGAGTGTGCAATGCCCCCACCAAAGAGCATACTTTCAATAAATCCCATAACCTAACAATTATAATTTGCGGCAAAGGTATAAATATTAAATTAATTAAGCGCAAATTAACAAAAACTTTACTATCTTTGAACAATAAACACCTCTATTTAGACAAAAAACAATAAAACTATATTCTTATGAAGAAATTATTATTTCCCATCGTCTCCCTTGTATTGCTGCTGACAGCATGCTACGACAAGGACATTCAAGAGATTAACAACCGTCTTGACAACATTGAAAATCAGAAGATTGCCTCCATATCAGAACAGATAGAGGCGATACAGAAAACTATCCCTCTGCTTTCAGAGATAGACGAGCAACTCAGTGAGCATATTGCAAGCTTAGAAGATAAGTCAAACAAGGAGATTGCAGCCTTAAAAGATGTTAATACTTCATTAAAAAATCAGATTGCTAAACTTGAAAAGTATATAAATGACCAGTTGTCAAATACAACTAATTGGGCTAATGCTACATTTGCAACCTTAGCTCAATACAATTCAATAGCTCAGCAGCTTGCAATTATTGACTCTGAATTAAAAAACACTAAGAATGAGTTATCAAATGCTATATTAAATGCAGTAGCAAGCACAGTAACCTCCATGAAATCTTGGGTCAATGAGCAGCTGACGGGCTATTATGACATTGCGGAGATTAACGCCAAGCTTGAGGCTATTGATAATCAGATTAAGGCGGGCGACGAGGAGAATGCAAAGGCGCTCAATGAGCTAAAAGAGCAACTTGAAAAGAGCAAAACAGAGCTCACTGAGGCGTACCAAAAGGCTATCACTGAGGCGATTACAAACAACAACGGAGTAATTGACGGCAAGATTGCAAGCCAAATTGAGGCGGTCAATAAGCGCATTGATAGCGAGGTTGATGCGATGAACACAAAGATTGCGGCTCTTGAGGCGCGCATCAAGGCTCTTGAGGATAAACTTGACGAGATTCTGAACCGCAAGCTCGATATTGCTTTTGATGTTGATAACAACATTATCGTTGCGCCAAACTATACCCTTGAGATTGGCTATAGCGTTACAAGTTCAACAAATAGCGCTACCGTAGAGGTTACCTCCTCTGCCGACATTAAGGCGAAGGTCGTGACAAACGGTCTAAATGGCAAAATCTCTATCACTACGGGCGATACGATTGACGAGTATAGCAAGGTTATCGTCTTTGTCTCAAACGGCGAAAACGTCATTATGCGCAGCATCACCTTTGAGCAGGCGACTGTACAAATCAATAACTCCGACACCAAAACAATCCCCGTCGAGGGCGGAACTGTGGAGCTGTCGTTCCTCACAAATGTTGAGTGCGAGGTCGTTATCCCAAGCTCCGCAAGCTCTTGGCTCTCTGTAGTCCCTGAAACCAGAGCTCTTGAGGAGCACACTATCACCCTGCAAGCCACAGCCAATGAGGGCACTAACCGCAGCGCCGTCGTTACCGTAAAATCCGTAGAGGGCAACCTTGCTGTTCAGTACACAATCATCCAGATGTCAAATATCACAATTCTCAACTACACCACCAACGACGGCAAACCGCTCGACCCATACACTACCGAGGGCTTTGGCGCCGAGCTTGCCGAGAACTCATACGACGCTGTTACTGGCAAGGGCTTCCTTAAATTCAATGGCAAGGTAACTACTATACCAGCAAACGCCTTTACAGCTTGCACAAACCTCACTTGGATTGAAATTCCCGATTGCATCACTACCATCGGCGACAGCGCATTTAGAGGCTGCTCGGCAATAGAAGAAATCACTATACCAAGTAGTGTAAAAAATATCGGCACATCATCTTTTGAGGGTTGCGGTGGTAAGGCTAATATTAACTGTAAAATTTATAACGGTAGTTCATCTAACTATGGCAAATTCTATAAAGCAAAGTTTACTGAGGTTGTCATCGGCAATAGCGTTACTTCGATTGGAAGTTATGCATTCTATTATTGCACCTCGCTGACAAGTGTTACTATTGGCGATAAAGTTATTTCGATTGGAAGGTATGCATTCTGGGATTGCATCTCGCTGACAAGTGTTACTATTGGTGATAGCGTTACATTTATTGGAGCTTCTGCATTCGAAGATTGCACATCGCTGACAAGTGTTACTATTCCTGATAGCGTTACTTCAATTGGAGATCGTGCATTCTCTGGTTGCACCTCGCTGACAAGCATTACCATTCCCGACAGCGTTACTTCGAT
>CAJGDC010000052.1 GCA_904502005.1 uncultured Alistipes sp. | reverse complement strand
TTTAACAAAAATAGCACTTTTTTTTGAAAAAACTTTGCAAAAGAAAAAAAATGTTGTACTTTTGCACTCGCAATTGGGCTATGGTGTAATGGTAACACTACAGATTCTGGTCCTGTCATTCTAGGTTCGAATCCTGGTAGCCCAACTAAAAAAGGGGAGATGAATTTCATCTCCCCTTTTTAGTTGGCAGATGGTATGTTACCTATCCCCCAAACCCCCTTTCTGTAAAGGGGGCTTGGGTTTCGGTAGTGCTATAATAGAAGCATGGTGCAGTTGTCACTAAACTTATCGGCAAATGTTAGCGGCAGTAATTACTCGCACAATTTTGACAGAATGTCAATATCTTTGACGTTGATAATATGTTTGTTATAGCCATGTTGTACACAACTTATCATCGCCTTTGCCACCTGCTCGATAGTATTTGAAAATCCTGGAATCCAAGTGAAGAGCCAGTGGTATTTTCCCCATCCCTGCAGTCGCTTTTGACCTTTATATGGCTTCATGCCCGCAGGGCGAAAACCATATGCTGCCTTGAATGGCATTTCGCGAAGTTCGCGTTCGGTTTTTGCCTTGGTCTGAGACCAGAACTGGCGGGAGTGTTCGCTTGTACCTGCGCCGCTAACGTATATAAAGACAAAGTTGGGCTGTGCGCCGATAGCCGCAGCAAAGTGCATGGTAATATGGTATGAAAGGTGGTAATAATCTGCTCGTGACATACCGATGTTACTCCTTCCGGCACAGAAAAAGCAGCCGTCATAGCCTTGCAACTTTGGGTCATCGAGTGGTAGGGTCATAAAATCCTCTACGATATACTCCTCAAGTTTTGGGTGAGATATGCCACTGGGGCGACGGCTTACGCTCAGCACCTTTTCAATCTCTGGTCTATCAAGAGAGGCGAGAAGTATACCTTCGCCAACAAACCCGGTCGCTCCTGTAATAATGACTCTCATATCTTCTTTGTTTTGCATTTCCTCTGTAAAGATAGCGATTTATATGCAAACATAGAATAAAAAATCATTTGGAGATTTAACTTTTTGGTTGTACCTTTATCTATATAAAAGACAAATTAGACAAACTATGGGATTGAAAGTTTACTCTGCGACTCTTAATATGGGCGAAATCACCTCAGATAACATCAAAAAGGTGTTGGGGGAGACTCCGCATGAGGGTGTTTGTGGAGTTGTCTTTTGTGGCACGAGCGATTCGATTGGGTATCATCAGCTGCTTGGTCAGTTAAAGTCTGTGCTCTTTGATGTTTTAGGTCGAAGAGTTCCTGTGACGCTTATTCCTCAATATCTATTGCCAAATGGTGGACTATCTGTGGCTGTATACTCTGTAGAGGGCGCTGAAATATCTATTCGTGAAGATAATGGAGTATGCTACGGCATAATAGAGGGTAGTAAGGAGTCATTGCTTTTTATCGAGGGCATTGCTGCATCGGATTTCTCGCAGAGCGTTAAGTTGCAGAGTCTGGAGGTCTTTAGTCGGTTAGATGGTATATTATCAGCTTGCGGTTTTGCTGTCGATGATATTGTGCGCCAATGGAATTACATCGGCAGCATCGTGGGCTGTAGGGATGGCAAGCAGAACTATCAAGAGTTTAATGATGCACGTACAGTATACTATAGTGGTGGCAACTGGCAACATGGCTATCCCGCAGCTACGGGCATAGGCGCTGAGGGTGAGGGTATTGTTGTGGGTTGTATCGCCTTCAAGAGCGCAAGTGGTGCTATCTATCCGATTGATAATCCGCTCCAGGTGGCGGCACATGTCTACTCGGAGAAGGTTCTTATTGATAATGCCGCGGGTGCGATGAAGAGCACTCCGAAATTTGAGCGTGCAAAGGTTATTGTTACCGGTCGTGGCGCATGCTGTTTTGTCTCGGGAACTGCCGCTATTCGTGGTGAGCAGAGTGTTGATGCTTCGTCAGTCGAGCAGCAGACAGTAAGGACAATAGAAAATATCGCCCACCTGGTATCTAAGCAGAACTTAGCAAGGTATGGCTGTAGTCCGTACGAACTAAAATATGCTCAGCTTCAGGTATTTATAAAGCATGCTGAGGACTACGAAGTCGTTAAAAATGTCGTTGAACAGGCATTTCCAAACCTTAATGTGTTATATAGCATTGCCGATGTGTGCCGTAGTGAGTTACTTGTAGAAATAGAGGGAATTTTAATATCGCAATAATATGAGAACAGTAGTGTTGTTCATCGCCTGTATGCTATTCTCAATAGCGCAGGCAGTAGCGTCAGAGAGGTGTTCGGACGAGATTTTTCTCCGAAGAGCCTACCTGACTGTTACGGGTGCATTACCAACGCCATCAGAGTGTGTGGAGTTTTTTGAGGATAGCAATCCGAACAAGCGAGAGGTACTTATTGACCGACTGATAAAAAGTGAGTTGGGCCTAAAGTATATGCAGATGCGCTGGGGTGATATTCTGCGTATAAAGTCCGAGTTCCCGAGCAATCTGTGGCCTAACGGAGTGCAGGCATATAATCGTTGGATTTATGAGCAGCTGATGAATAATGTGCCTTATGATAAGATGGTCAGGAGCCTTCTACTCAGCTCTGGTAGTAACTTCCGAGCTCCTGCGGCAAACTTCTACAGAGGTTTTCAGAAGAGAAGCTCAAGGAACTTTTATGATAACATCAACCTCCTCTTTTTGGGTAATAGAGAGTGTGATGACAATGGAAATATCTGCTTCTCACAGATAAAATTCAAATCTACAAAGGAGTGGAAGGAGGAGATTGTCTACCTTGACATCCATAAAAAAGTACCATATCAGGATATAGAGCTGGAGGATGGTACTATGTTCAAGTTGCGTGCAGATAGCGATTGGCGCGTGCCGTATGTGGATTGGCTCACTTCAAGTCGTAATAGACGATTTGCCGAGGTTATGGCAAATAGAATGTGGTTCTGGGTCTTTGGTCGTGGAATTGTTCACGAACCGGATAATTGGACCGAAGAGAATAAACCATCAGACCCTGAACTTCTGAACTCTCTGACGGACTACTTTATTGCCAGTAAGTATGATATGCAGGCACTTATGAAGAGGATTCTGCTCTCAGAGCAGTTTAACTCTGTAGATGATTTTGTGCCGCAGAGATTGCCTGCGGAGGTCATTGTAGATGCGTTGGCGTCGGTAACGGGTGTATGGAGTACATATACCAGCCGTGTGCCTGAGCCATTTACATTCTATCCGCCAAGAACAAGGGCTACACATTTGGGTGATGCAACGGTCTCTTCGTCGGAGCTTGAACTCTTTGGTAAGGTGTCGCGTGATGTTTCGTTAGAGAGCCAGCGCAATAACGGCATCACATCCCGACAGTTGCTCTATCTGATGAACTCGTCAGAGCTTGAGGGTAGAATTAGAAAAAGCCAAATTTTGCAGAGAATATATGTAAATAGCGCTAACATTGAGCAACTTGCCGACTCGATTACCCTGCTTGTGCTTTCACGCCGAGCAACTGCTGATGAGGTGGCTATGTATAGCGACTATATGGTAAAGAATGAGCTTCCACTGATGGAGGTGGCAATAGACATTATGTGGATGCAGCTGAATAGTAACGAGTTTCTTTATAACCACTAATTAAGGTCGATATGAGAAGATTATATATTACATTGATAGCACTAGCAGCCATCTGCTTTAGTGGTTATGCTCAGAGAGCTAAGTCGGTGATTTTGGTCTACTTAGATGGTGGCCCAGCGCAAACAGACACCTTTGACCCAAAGCCTGAGATGGGAAGAAATTACCATGGCAATTATAGTAAGGTGTGCAAGACCAATGTTGAGGGTATTGAGATTGGCGAAAAGTTGCCTCTGCTGGCAACTATGGCGGATAAATACTCGTTGGTTCGTAGCCTTACCCACGGTAGTAATGCCCACGAGACGGGTCACTATGCAATGATTACGGGCGACACTTCTGGTGGAGCTGTTGTCTACCCTTCGTTTGGTGCTGTTATTTCGTATATGAAAAAAGATAGCTATAAGGGTGTTTTACCATGCTATATATCTGTAACAAGTGCCAATAGTCGATTTAATGAGGGTGGATTTCTGGGTAATCAGTACAAGTCATTCGATACTGGAGGCAAGCCTGAGTCTGCGCAGTATGAGGTTGAGGGTATTGTAAACAAGTATGTGGACCAGAAGCGAATGGATAGCCGTATGGCGATGCTTGATAATTTTGAGAACAAGCCGTTTGATAAGTCTACAATAGACTCTCTACGAGATGTAAATATGGAGTTTATATGGGGTGAGAGCCGTGAGATTTTCAATCTCAAGAATGAACCCGACTCTATAAGACAGAGATATGGTAAGTCTCGTCTTGGTCAGTCGTGTCTTGTGGCACGAAGGCTTGTTGAGGCGGGTGTGCCATTTGTAAATGTCCGCACAACGGGTTGGGATACCCACAAGAAGCACTTCCAGAAGATGAACAGTATGCTCCCAGACCTTGACAGGGCACTCTCGGCGCTTATTGCTGACCTTGATAACCGAGGGCTGCTCGATAGCACTATTATCCTCTGTGGTGGCGAGTTTGGGCGTTCGCCAAAGGTGCTTTGGGAGGCTCCATGGAATGGTGGTCGTGCACACTTTGGTGCCGCATTTAGCTACCTTGTTGCAGGTGGAGGATTCCATGGCGGTAAGGTTGTGGGAAAGAGCGACAAGACTGGCGAGAAGGTTGCTGAGCGACCAGTTGCTCCGTGCGACTTGATTGGTACTGTCTACATGCTTATGGGTATTGACCCTTACGGCACCTTGCCGCATGTATCTGAGGGAGAGCTGCCGATATTGCCGTCGTTGCTTGATAATAAGAAGAGTCACGGACTCCTTTACGAGATTACTGACCTAAAAAAGCCTGACAATGAAAAGTAAAAGAATAATAGTCATTATACTCTGCGCCCTTTTCTCAACAACACTATATGCGCAGAAACTATCGCTTGGTTTTCTCTATCCATCTGGTGGACAGGTCGGCACAACTGTCGAGATTGAGGCTGGTGGACTCAATATTAACAAGGCGACAAAGGTGCTCTTTAGCCATCCGGGCATTACTGCCGAGCTTGAGCCGGTTAAGGAGAGTGCCTCGGCAAAGCGCAAGCGCCGCAGGCTCAACGACCAAAGTAGCCCACAGCTTGCCGATAGGGTTAAGTTGCGCATAAAGATTGCGAGCAATGTACCATGTGGAGTGTACGACCTACGTCTGCAGGGCGTTAGCGGTGTGTCAAATATGTTGCCATTTGAGGTGGCATCATATCCCAACTTTGTGGAGAACAAGAAGGCTACACAGCGCAATCCAAATAGGGTGACAACTCTTCCGGCAGTACTCTGCGGATATGTCACTCCAGGTGGTGTGGACCATTTCACATTTACAGGGCAGAAGGGCGAGAATATAGTTGCTACAGTAAAGGCTCGCCAGATGGTGCCATATATTGCAGATGCTGTGCCTGGATGGTTCCAGCCAGTGCTGCGAATTGTAGATTCTGAGGGGCGTGAGATTGCCTATTCAGACGACTACCACCACAATGTAGACCCAGTGATTATCACTACGCTGCCTAAAAATGATAACTATACAGTTATTATCCACGATGCTATTTACCGTGGTCGTGAGGACTTTAATTACCGCATACATCTTGGTGTAATACCTTTTGTTACAGGTCGTTATCCAGCCTATGGAACAGTTGGTAAGAGCGTTAAGCAGCAGATTGAGGGTGTTAATCTCGGCGCTACATCGGCAAAGGTAAAGGTGAAAAAGGCGGGCTATCATTCGCTGACCTATACAAATAAAATTGGAACATCCGATGCGGTCTCTTTCTACGCTCTGCCGAAAGCGGTAAAGCTCACTCAATTTCCTAATGAGGGGGCGATGCTCAACGTTGAGTGTGCAATTACGGACTCATTAACATCATCGGCAAAGATTAAACGATATAAGATCTACGGCCAGATGCAGGAGCAGATAATCATTGAACTTATAGGTCGAAGAAACGGTTCACGAATTGACGCTGTGATGCGCCTGAAAGATAGCTCTGGCAGGGTTGTGGCAAAGAAGGATGACACTGAGGACCCAATGCAGGGTATGATGACATTCCATGCCGATCCGGTGCTGAAATATACCCCTAAGCGCAACGGAGTGCTGATTCTTGAGGTGGAGGATTTGTACCAGGGTTACGGTAAGGATTACCACTATCTGCTTTGGCGTCATCGTCAGATGCCGGCTTTTAATGCCTTTGTTTCGCCTGCAAATATTACCATTCCGGCAGGTGGTACATCGACCTTCCGCGTGGATATTGATGGTAAGGTTAAGCGTCCTGCAAATTTGGTTGTGGAGAATCTGCCTAAGGGATTTACAACCAGTACGTTAAAACTTCGCGCTGGCAAAAAGTGGAACGTCTCTATTACCGCACCTAAAGATGCTGAGCAACATCGTTTCCCTATTGAGGTTAAGCTTGAGTATCCTGCAGCCGGTACGCGTCAGACTGCTGATGTGGTGCCAGTAGATAATATGATGCAGGCATTCTACTATACACACCATATTCAGGCATCAGAGCTGGCTCTTGATGTTGTAAAACCATCACCATACCGCTTGTCTGTAGATTTTGATGTTGAGCAGGATGTGGTGTTTAAGTTTGGTCAGGCGGCTATTCCTATAAAGATTACTATTGATAGAGATGAGGGCTTTAATGACCCTGTAGAGCTTGTTCTAGGTATTAAAAATAGGCTCTTTACCCTTGAACCAATCTCTCTACAGCCTGGCGAGAGGGAGAAGGTAATATACCTAAAGGTGAACGAGACAATGTTAGAGAGGTATAGAGAGAAGCGTAACCTTCCTCATTGGCAGATGAATATCGTCGGTACTGTTAAGGGTGAGATAACCAAGCAGGGCAAGCGTACCTTCCAAAATGCAAAGTATCGTGAGATGACCCCATACTTCATTCTTAAATTGTCACGTTAATAGAAGAGAAGTTGGTGTTGTAGAGTACTATTGACGCTCTTTGCGAAATCTCTCTCTGAGAAGTTTTGGAGAGATGTCGTAGTATTGGTGAAAACGGATTATAAAGCGAGATATGCTACCTATACGGCAGTAGTTGCAAATCTGCTCTAACGTCATGTCTGTAGATATTAACAGCGTGCGAGCGGTTTGAAGCCTCTGCTCCAAAATCCAACGCTTTGGTGATATGTAGAATCTTTTGTGAGGTTTCTCCCTTAGTGCGGTAATGTATTGCTCTATCTCCTCTTCGCTCCATTCATCCCGTCTACTGCTGAAAATGTCACTAATAGGATTGTTTGATACCTCTGTCAAACAATCCTCTTTTATTGATGAGTTTATGCTGATGTCGCTCTTTGAATCGGTCATAATTGTGTGTGTATAATTATATGGCGGTTTGCTCTTGGGCTTTCACACCTGCAAAGGTATAACCTAAAAAATTAAATTCTACAACTTTTCTGCAAAAATAAACATATTAAATTACACGCATATATTTGGGTTAAAAGTGGAAAATAGCACGATATAATGTCTAAAAGGGTGTAAATAGACATATAAAATTTAATTACAAAACTTGTTTGTAACTTTATCTAACTCACAAAAACAATACAAACTTTTGCAATTTTGTCACTTTTTAACCCAAACGTGCGAAAAACGTGCCAATCAAGTGGCGATTAAAACCAACAAAAAAAAGAGGATTATGGCGTGATTTTGGTTGTTGCCAGATATTGCTACCGACCGACTTCAGCTCTAGATACAAAAAAAGAGAGAAACTCTCGTTCCTCTCTTCGTACCCGGAGCCGGGGTCGAACCGGCACAGGGGTGAACCTACTGGTGTTTGAGACCAGCGCGTCTACCGATTCCGCCATCCGGGCTGATGCTTTTTGCAGGGGCAAAGGTAGATATTTTTTTTTGATTTACAATAGTTTGTTGAAAAAAATCATTACCTTAGCTATATATTTAATAAATCTGCTGAATGCTATGGGTAATTTAACTTTTACTATGATTAAGCCTGACGCTGTAAAGGCTTCCAACCACGCAAAGATTCTGCAGCACCTTGTGGATGCGGGTTTTCGCATTGTTGCGCTCAGAATGTGGTGCATGTCGCGCAATGACGCTAAGCGATTCTATGCTGTACACAAAGAGAAACCTTTCTTTGAGCCGTTAGTTGATTTTATGACCTCAGGTCCGATAGTCGCAGCGGTGCTTGAAAAGGAGAATGCTGTTGCCGAACTGCGCAAAACTGTTGGCGCTACAGACCCAGAGCAGGCGGATGAGGGGACCGTCCGCCGCTTGTACGGCAGTAGCGTCCGCCATAACGCCATCCATGCCTCCGACAGCGACGAAAATGCAAAAATCGAGTGGCAGCTCCACTTCAACGATAGCGATATAATGTTGTAATAGGCATAAATGCCCAATTTGGTGATAAAAATGTTCAGTTTGGGCGTAGCGTACAATTTTAACCCAAACCACTCGTTATTGGTATGAAGATTGCACTTCAAACAACAGCTGCGGTGGAAACTGCAAGCCGCAGTGAGGTTTCTTCATTTATTTAAGTTTGGGGACAAAGTGTAGTTTTGCCCCAAATAAAGTTTGGGTTAGTAGTTTATTGGAATAGGGCGACTGTGAAGTCCCCCTATTCTGTTTTATCTTATATGTGTTGAAAAATAGCCATTATGGGCTATTGAAACACTATGGCAAGATAGTTGTTCGTTATTGATTCAGTGGTTGATAAAACCACGAGTTTCTTCATTTATTTAAGTTTGGGTTAGTAAAGCAGTGGGCTGTCGTGAGACACCCCGCTGTTTTTGTTTGCGGGGCTTTGTGGCTCTCTCTTAAAGAATTGGGGATGACTAAAAATAGCCATCCCCATATCATTAGTAACTCGCGAGTCGAGAGTAAAGCATTACTCTACAACCACGCCATTCTAAAAGTCGTAGCCAACAATTGCATCAGCATACGCACTCCAATTCGCTGCAGCTTTATATGCCTCTACAGATTCAGCTGGTACATAAATCTTACGACCAGTAGCATTAGAAGCAAATGCGTATGTACCTCCTAGAGTTGGTGGTGTAGTAGATTTGCAGTATACTTCACTAAGTTTTGAGGCAGAGTTGAAAGCTAAATCTTCAATTAAAGTTACATGCTCGCTAATAGTAACCTTAGTAAGTGAAGTCGATGCGAATGCCTGGACTCCTATTGCAGTTACACCTTCAGGAATAGTATACTCTGTTAATCCGGCTGGTGCGAATGCGATAATCTTACCCATAAATACGAAACAACGCTTATCTGACGATGCCCATGCGCCATTAATCTCTTTCAAATTTTTACAACTATAGAACACACTACTATCAACACTCTCTAATTTATCAGAAGATATGGTAACACTTGTTAAATTATTACACATTTGGAACACATTTGGACCTAAGGTTGTTACACTATTTGGGATAGTAATTGTTGTAAATTTACAACTAGCAAATGCCTGATTGTCAATAGAAGTTAAAGTATTTGGGAGTGTTATCTCTGTAATAGCACAACTTTTAAAAGCATAGCTGCTAATAGTCGTTACTCCATCCTGCATTGTAACACTTGAAAGAGCTGAACAACTTTGAAAAGCATATTTGCCAATAGTTCTAATGCTCTTTGGCAGTGTAACACTTGAAAGAGTTGAGAAGCCTTTGAACATATTTTGAGGAATCTCGCTCAAGTCAGTGTCAAAGGTTATTACGCCCTTACCATTAGAGTAATCGTTTGAAACACCATTGCCGACAGTGGGAGTTACTACGTCATTAGTGGTTGATGTGTACCAAATCTGGTTATCAGCAGGCATTGAAGGGGTAATCTGATAAGCAATAGTCTTTATCTTACCCTGCTGAAGCTCGAATGCAGGCAACTGGAACTCTTTATTAGCCTCTGTGAATGTAAATGTTACAGTAAGATCTTTGTCTGCAAAGTTTGTTGCAGGAAGTACAACATAGAACAACTGCTCAGCCTCAGTAATCTCCGTATTAATATTTACAAGTGTTACCTCGTTTGTACCATTTGCAGTTACAACAGCCTTGAAATCCGTTGCAGTATCAATTGTAACCTCGCCAGCGAGTTTATTTGCAGCAGAGGTCAATGTGATTGACTGAAGAGTACAAGCCTCAGGGATATTCTTTGACACCCTGAAACGCACCAACGCACTTGTATTGTTAAACTCAAAATTGTTGTCGTTTGATTTAGCTGCCAATACTGCATTAGAAAGGTCTACACACTCAGCGTTATAAACCTGCTCAGCAGCAAGAGTTGTTGTGATAACATCGCTGCTGATTGTAGCATGCTCGTTGTATGGATAAACGGCATAGTTTGCATTAATCGGTGTATCATCCGAGCCGGTATAGCTCTCATATTTGAATACAGCAGAGGTATTATCGCTATTGATGCTCTTGATGCTATACTTACGATTGTGAGCCGTATTAGTAAAAACTGTAAGTAGGTCGGTGCTGCTCCACTTAACTGATGTACCATCGAGTGTAGTACGAGTGTTATCAGCCACAATAGCGGTAAAATCTTCAGAGCATACGACTGGTGAGTTGATTGCCTCACTATTCTTTGCGCACGATGAAACGATTACAGCAATCGCAACCATCGCAAATAAAATCTTCTTCATATTATTGATGTTTTTTTGTTTTATCCGATAGTAATTACATCGTCATCCTCTCTATAGTCAGGGAGCGTGCTGTCGCTAATTGCAAAGCCCTGCTCAACAGTAAAATTCTCCACCTCAATCTCAGGTGCGAGGTAAGCCTTAAAAAAGCTGTTCATAGTTTTCATTTGAATCTCTATATTTTAAGTGTTTAACAATTAACCTGATAACCGTTCACTACTGCATAGTAGTTGAGGGTGCAAAGGTATATATTTTTATTTAAAATACAGAAGATTACACACTTTTATTTAGCAACTACTGATTATTTTCTCACTTTAGCATTCATTAAACAAATAGGATTCTGCAATTTGCATAAGTGTATCCTTAAACGTTTACAACCTTTGGGGTAGTAAAGCAGCGGGATGCCTCACGACATCCCGCTGTTTTTTGTTTGCATCTGCAAAAACTATGATTGCTCTCGTGTCAGTGCGGACTATTTCACGATTAAACAAAATAGCGCGAGTACCGTAAGATACTCGCACTACACATTTTAGGCAACTATGCCCAGCGACTACTACTCGGCAACGATTGCATCTGCATACTCACTCCAATACGCTGCACTCTTATACGCATTCACAGAACCTGCAGGTACATATATCTTGCGGTCAGGAGCATTGTTAAGGAACATACTGTCACCTCCTGCTGGCGGTGTTGTAGCCTTGCAATATACACTTTCAAGGCTTTCGCAAGAATAGAATGCACTCTCTCCAATCGTTGTTACGCTATCTGGGATAGTGACACTTGTAAGTGAACAACCTCCGAATACCCAAATTCCAATCCTTGTTACGTTATCGGGAATAGTATATGTAGTGCCAGATACGTTAGCATACGCGATAAGAGTATTATCCATAATCAAACAACGACCATTATCCGCAGCAAATTTACCCTTAAACTCTTTAAGGCTCTCGCAATAAGAGAATGCACCCTCTCCAATTGTCGTTACGCTATCGGGGATAGTCACACTTGTCAGGCTGGCGCAACTATCGAATGCACCCTCTCCAATTGTCGTAACTCTATCACCGATAGTAACACTTGTCAGGCTGTGGCAAGAAGCGAATACACCCTCTCCAATCGTCGTTACGCTATCTGGGATATTCACATTTGTAAGGCGGCAAGAAAAGAATGCAAACTCTCCAATCGTCGTTACGCTATCAGGGATAGTCACACTTGTCAGGCTTTGGCAAAAAAAGAATGCAAACTCTCCAATCGTCGTTACGCTATCAGGGATAGTCACACTTGTAAGGCTGACGCATTGTGCGAATGCACCCGCACCAATTGTCGTTAGATCCTTATTGAACTTAATCACCCAACACCCCTTTTGGGCATTATAGGTGATTGACTGAATTGTAGCGTCGCCAAAGGCACTGAGAGTAGTAGGCACAGTAAGCTCGGTTGTGCTACCGTTGGTGTACCATATCTCATCCTTTGCAGGTGCGTTATGGTCTGTCCATTTTGAAATTGCGGGCAACAGATAGGCGTGACCAATCTCAAGGTTCTTCTCATACTTCGCGCCATCGTAAGCACCGCGGTCAATGGTGTATGTGTAGACAGCCGTGCCATTGGTTAGATAGAAGTGGTACCTCTTATTGGCATCGACATCCGCCAAGTCGCTAACCCACTCAAAGACAAACGATATATCATCTCCGTTCTGTACGCAAGGGCACTCTCTATAATAGCCATAATTTCCGCCAAACGTACCAATCATACCATTTGTCGCCATAAAGCGAAATCTACCACTATAAGTAGCATAGTGGGTAAGCTGATCCAGAGCCGTCACATTAGACTCGCTGGGAGTATAGTTATCATTTGCGATAGCCATAATCCATCCATCAGCAGCATCTAAGCCTGGAACAGAGACCTGAAACAGTCGTCCTGCCGTGTAGCTCTCACTAGGGAATAGGCTCATCGTGATTGAGCCGAGGCTGATAACGCCATCGGCTTTGGTATAATTACCAGCATAGTAGAGAAG
>CAJGDC010000051.1 GCA_904502005.1 uncultured Alistipes sp. | reverse complement strand
TTACACTTGTCAAACGTCTGCAATCATAGAATGAACTGCCTCCAATCGAAGTAACGCTATTGCCGATTGTCACACTTGTCAGCGAGGTGCAATACAAGAATGCACACTCTCCAATCGAAGTAACGCTATCACCAATAGTAACACTTGTCAGCGAGGTGCAATCAGAGAATGCATAATCTCCAATCGAAGTAACGCTATTGCCGATGACAACCTCAGTAAACTTTGCTTTATAGAATTCGCCATCGGTATTTGAACTAGCGCCATAAATTTTACAGTTAATATTAGCCTTACCACCGCAACCCTCAAAAGATGATGTGCCGATAGATGTCACGCTGCTTGGGATAGTGATTTCGGTTATGCTGCCACAATTATAGAAAGCTTTATTGCCAATAGTCTTAACGCCCTGTGGAATATTAATAACTGCAAGAGCTGTACAGTTACTAAATGCCTCGGCGTTGATAGCTGTAATATCTTTTGTGAGCTCAATTTGGGTTAGGTTAGAGCAAAGAAAGAATGCCTTGGCAGGGATAGTAGTTACTCTGCCGTCGAATTTAAGCGCGCCCTTACCGGTTGCCGGGTCGAAAATATTCTCAACGAAGTTTGCACCGAAGCCCTCTGTAGTGAGTGGGTCGAGAGGCTCACCGTCGTTGGTGGTATAGGCGAGCTCATAGACTGGTGGTACATTACCATCGTAATAGAGAGCGCTCATTGGCAGGATAGTATTGCGAGCAATCTCGATGCTGTTTGATGTAGATTTGGTCATGGTAGTGCCGTCATCATAGAGTACCTTGAGTGTCAATCCCTTGCTAAACTCCTGCGGAGGCAGGGCAATGTAGAAGGCTACGCTCTCAGAGCCAAGGGTGACGCCATTAGGGCAGTTGAGCGCAACCTCGGTAAGGATTGTATCCTCAAAGACGAGTGTGCCACCTACGCCGTCATCGCCACCAGCAGAGCGCTCTGCTGCCAAAGTAGCGGTAGCGTCCGAGCTATCAACATAGATAAGTCCTGCAACCTGCTCGCCGTTATTACCCTTGAGGGTTATCTTATTAACAACCTGGCCCTCGCCCTTGAGTTGAATCTTCAACCAACCGCACACGTTGCGCAGGTAGAGCTGGTTAAACTCAGTAGCTGAGACCAAAAGGTTACCGTCAAGGCCGTAGCTATCCTTTAGGTATGTCTGCTCGGCAGGCAATGTCGCCTCAATATTGCAGGTCTCAGGGTTGATGTAGTAGTTATCTCGGTATGGATATACCGCCACAATCTTAGACAACTTCTCTGTAGCCTCAGGAGCTGAAACGCGCTTCAAAATACCCTCACGGTCGCCAGTATTGCCCTGGAATTTCCACTGCTGATTGGCATCAGAACGATAGAAAACGCTCACAAGGTCGCCAGCAGTCCAGACGGTCTTGTTGTCGTCGAGCTGAATACGGGTGCTCTCCTCAAACGAAACTTTAAGTGTTTCGGGAGCCTCGATAGCTACATCCTCTGTAACATCGGTACTACAAGCGGCAAACATCGCTGCCACAAGTGCAAAAATGTAAAATCTCTTCATATTGTTTTGTTAAATTAGTTTACCAACCCTGTTCTGGCTTCTCAATTGGGTCCTCAAACATCGAGCCTGCAAAGCCCTGCTCTGCCGCCATTTCATTCACCTCGACTGAAGGTGAATAGTAAATTTGTCTATTATTTGTCATGGATATTTATTTTAAGTTTCACAAAGTTACAAAAAGTTTTGTGAAATGACAACATTTATCCTTTCAGAATACAAAAATCACCTCTCGCAAATGAGCAAGAGATGATATTGTTTGTGCTTATTGGCAGCGGTTACTCCAGGAGTTGGAACTTTGCTGTTACAGAGTAGTTTAGCGTAATTTTCTTAAATTCTACAGGTGTCTGCTCCTCTTGTGCGCCATTGGCGAGCTTTGTCACTGAGCGCATAAGCATAATGCCGTCGTTATAGTATGACGGGGTAATGCCGCGATTACTATCGTAGATATAGAAGCAGCTGCCCACGCTCTGACCAACTGCAGAGGCGAGTTCTGTAGCCACTGCCTTAGCATTTTTCATCGCCTCCTGGCGGCAGCGGCTCTTATACTGCTCAATATCTGTGTGTGATACGCGCGAGATAGTTACATCCGAAATGCCAATTTCAGAGAGCTTGTCATAGACTGCAACCACCTGCTCTGAGGTTGAAAGTTCAAGCTGATATTTAGCCACAGAGAGCGATGTGCCACGCTTAAAGTAGCTGCTTGACATATCTGCCATTGTGAGATACTTCTCGGTGTCAATATTGAGCGATTTAAGGGTTGAAATCATCTGCTTGCGCTGCAACTCAATAGCCTGTCGGCCCTTTGAATCGCTCTCATCGAGGGTTATTGAGAGAAATATTTGATTTGGCGCAATCTCAATCTCCGAGGTGCCATTGACCTGAATATAGTTCTCCTCTGTCTGTGCAAAAGCGGGCAGGGTAAGGCAGGCTGCCACAACTACAAGAAATAACTTTTTCATATCTATTGGATTTTTGTTGTAAATATAACGACTAATACCGCTGTTTTAGTATGCAAAACCCCTACGACATAATGCCATAGGGGTCTAAATTGATTATACTTAAGTCTATCTATAACGCTGAATGGTATTGTACATCAGCTCTTTATCCTCTGGACTCATAGGACTCTCGCGGTAGAAGACCAAATTTCCATCTTTGTCAATAAACATCAGCACAAACTTATTGTTCACATCTGGCAATTTCCATGCATTACGCAAGCTATGGTCGTTATCAGCATAGTTTAGCGAAGGTATATTCTTTCCTAAAACCAGTCGTACAATGCCACGAACAAGACCAGATGGGAGCTTTGTATCTGCGAGGTTTAGAACGGCATAACCCTGAATTTTAGGACTATAGGTCTTACCTTCCCAACCCATTGCGCCATCGGCCTTAAGTTCCTTCTCTAGCGCACGATTTGCGCTCTCTGTGACATAAGACTCTGGGTCAACATAGAAGAGGAACATGTGTCGTGAGCCGTAGTCTGGAAGGTCTGAAACATCGTTTGTAAGGGTGACAATTGATGGGTTGACCACCTTGTATGGATTTTCTGGTGATACGCTGTACAAAAACTCACGAGTCACAGCGTCAGGAGCAAGTGGACGAGCCTTTTTACTTGCGAGCTTGGTACTCATCTCGGCAGTTCCGAGCATCTCTCGCTTAGCTTTGTCGTCCTGGCTTGACTTGTTATCTGCCCAAACAGGGTAGGCGATTAGCAGAGTCAAAGCCAAAAGCAAATGTTTGATTTCCATTGGTTATAATAATTTATAGTAGTGTGTGCTTAAATATTATCGCTTCTCAAGCTTAACGACATTCTCTACATGGTGGGTATGTGGGAACATATCCACTGGCTGTACGCTAACAATTCTGTACATACCACTCATAAGGGCAAGGTCGCGAGCTTGGGTGGCAGGATTGCAACTTACGTAGACAATTCGCTTTGGCGCAGCGTTGAGAATAACATCAATAACTGGCTCATCAACACCTGCACGTGGTGGGTCGAGAATAATTACATCCGGGCGACCATTGCGTGCAATAAAGTCGTTGTCAAGGACTTTCTTCATATCACCGGCATAAAATACGGTATTATCAATGCCATTGATTGCAGAATTTACCTTTGCATCCTCGATAGCCTCTGGTACATACTCAATACCTACAACCTTTTTACACTGTCGTGCGCAGAAGTTGGCAATCGTGCCCGTTCCTGTATAGAGGTCGTATAGAACATCACCCTCTTCAAGCTCAGCAGCATCACGGGTCACTTTGTAGAGCTCGTATGCCTGCTCAGAGTTGGTCTGATAGAAAGACTTTGGACCTACCTTGAATTGCAAACCCTCCATACTCTCAAAGATGTGGTCCTTGCCGGCATAGCAGATAGGGGTCTGGTCTGTAAGTGAGTCGTTCCATTTCTCATTGACAAAGTATATCAACGATGTAATCTCAGGGAAACGCTCTTTTACGGCATCAAGTAGGGCGGTGATGCGTGGCTGATCGTTTTCATTGAAAATAACTGATAGCATAATCTCGCCAGTAGAGGCTGTGCGAATGATAATTCCGCGCATAAGGCCCTGATGCTCACGAGCATTGTGGAAAGTGTAGCCATTCTCTATGCAGTACTCCTTGATAAAATCTCGGATTGCATTTGACGGCTCTGCCTGCAGATGGCACTTATTTATATCTAACACCTTATCAAACATATTTGGCACGTGGAAACCCAGTGCAGGTGCTGGTGTAATGTCGCCCCCCGCAGCAATCTCCTCATAGGTAAGCCAACGACGGTCAGCAAAGGTAAATTCCAGTTTGTTTCTGTAGTATAGCTGCTTTGCTGAGCCTAAGCATGGCTTAACCTCTGGAATCTCAAGCTTGCCAATGCGAACCAACTGGTCACGTACTTGAGAGGTCTTAAACTTCAACTGCTCCTCATAAGGTAAGTTCTGCCACTTGCAACCACCACATACTCCAAAATGTTCACATGTTGGCTCGCAACGCACCTCTGAACGCTTTACAAAGTTTACAACAGTACCCTCCATAAAACGGCGCTTCTTTGCCTTAATCTGTACATCTACAACATCACCTGGAACAGTCATTGGTACAAATACCACCATGCCGTCATGGTGCCCCATAGCCTTGCCCTCAGCCGCAAGGGTTGTTATCTCAAGCCCCTCAATAAAGGGAAGCTGACCTCTCTTTCTTGCCATATTATAATAATTTGACTGCAAAGGTAATAAAAATTTCAGATTGGCTATTATGTAAATCCCGTTTTAAGTGGTTAATAATATAAAAAATTACAATTTATTTTGGCAATTAAGAAAATTGTTATACCTTTGCAGCACCAAAAAATGATTTGGTGCGATGAATTCGTAGCTCAGCAGGTAGAGCACAACACTTTTAATGTTGGGGTCCTGGGTTCGAGCCCCAGCGAGTTCACCAGACGACAATCTGCATAGATTGTCGTCTTTTTTTGTGGTATATAGACAAAATCAAAAAAACGGCGAACAGGTATCTGCTCGCCGTTTTGGTCTATTAAAAATAGCTATTACTCCTTAACAAGCACTACATAGTCACCAGGGGCGAGGGTGGTTGAGAAGGTTGCTGAGTTGAGTTCAACTACAGCGTCGGTAATCAGGTTTTTCCAAGTGCCCTGAACTGGGACATTGCAAGTGGCGTTGCTTGGGCTATTTGTGAAGTTTGCCATAACGATAACGCTACCAGCATTTGTGCTATAAACAAGGGTCTTGGCCGCCATATTTGCATCGCCAACAGCTAAGGTTTGGATAGCAGGCTTGCCGTCAAAGCCGTACATTGCAGGGTGTGTAGTACGGAATGTAATACACTTGCTTACTGCATCGTAGATAGCCTTACGCTCTGCAATCTGCATATACTCCCAGTGTGAAGGCTTTGGCTCAACCTTCTGACCGTCATCAGAGCCGATAGTAACATCGTAACCCATCTCGCCAAACTGCCACATCATCTTTGGATATGGAGAGAGGAAGTGAAGAGCATAAGCTGCCTGGAGGTGCTTTGAAATACGAGTCCAATCACTCTTTACGTATGTCTGACCATATGCGATAGCCTTGTATGCGATACGCTCCTCGTCGTGGTCCTCAATGTTACCTACACGACCGAATGCAACAGCACCGCTGAAGTCGCTCTTGCCACTACCGGTCCAGCCCATAACAGTCTCTGAATATTGGCTTACAGCCTTACGCCAAAGAAGGATGCCCTTATAAGCAGCAAGTTCCTCCTCCTCTTGATAGTCTGAAAGGTGCTCGAGGATAATGTATGCGTCGCTCTCAATTTCACGGATAGCGTCTGCGTAATCCTTGATAATAGCGATACGAGATGCGTCATACTGGTTCCATGTGCCAACATTGCTACCTGAGTTCTTCTGTGTAAGACCCTTTGAGAGGTCAAAACGGTAACCGTCAATATTGTACTCAGTGAGCCAGTACTGGAGCATAGTCTTGAAGTACTCGCGAGTCTTTGCGTACTCGTGGTTGAAGTCGTGGAATACGTTGAATGGGTGACGAGCAACCTTGTTGAAGAATGGGTTGCTATTTGATGCCTGACCATCACTGTCGCTCCACATCTTCATCCAAGGGTGAAGACCTGTAGCGTGGTTGATAACAATATCAACGATAACTGCAATACCGCGCTTGTGACACTCGTCAATAAAGGTCTTATAGTCCTCTACGGTACCGTAAGCCTTATCCGCAGCAAAGTAGAAACAAGGGTTGTATCCCCAGCTGTTATTGCCATCAAACTCCTGAATTGGCATAAGCTCAATAGCATTGATACCCAAAGTCTTGAGGTGGTCTAGCTTTGCAAGCGCACCCTTTACGGTTCCCTCTGGAGTAAAGTCACGGAACAGAAGCTCGTAAATAGCAAGGCTATTCTGCTTTGGACGCTGAAAATCTGCAACCTGCCATGTGTAAGTGGCTGGTGTAGTGGCAAATACTGATACTACATCATTGGTCTTATCGGCAGGGTAAGGGCGAAGGTTTGGATAGACAGTAGCAGAGATATACTTGTCATTCCATGGGTCGAGAATCTTCTTACCATAAGGGTCAGCGCACTTGATGGTCTTGTCAACTAGGAACTGATATGCAACCTCTGTATTTGGAGTAAGTCCCTCGATGGTTGTCCAGAAGTAGTCGCCATCTCTCTTCATCATATACTCATTAGATGGGGCGAAGTCGTTGAAGTCGCCAAGAAGCACTACCTGCTCCTTGCCTGGCGCGCAGAGTACAACAGTCGCGGTGCTACCATTTACAGTCACGCCATCCTTTACACCTGCAGGGCGTGCCTCGGTAGGTGTTGTGCCAAGAACAGTTGCAAATACAGTCTCCTCTACGGTCTTTGTACCATTTGAAGCCTCAGCCTTGAATACCACATCCTCAGTAGCGGTTGCGGTATAAACCCACTTAAGGTCCTGACCCTCTGATGTTGCAACAACCTGATCGTTCTTGTAGAGCTTTACAGCGTTAGCATCTTTAGCGGCTACAGATACTGTGTAGTTGCTATTAAGGTCGAGGATTGAACGGTTTGCCGGTGAGATAATCTTTACAGAAAGACCTGGATTAGATAGCTCAACAAAGATATCGCTACCATTATCCTTCATCTCCTTAGAACCATCTGCTGAACGGAATACGAAAGCAAGGTGGGTAATCTTCTCAGATGCAGGGATGCCGTAGAAAGCACGTGGACCACCCTTGATTACAAGCTTATGTACGTTGTTCTTAACCTTTGAAAGACGGCAAGATGGATCATTTACTGCCCAATCAAATTTTACATACTTCCAGTCTGCAGTTGTCGCACTTGCAGAGGTGAGTACACCTGTGTGAGCATAAATCTGACCAGTAAAACCATCAAGAGCAGTGCCTTCAGTGTTGATGTAGACAATAACATCGGTTGTCATGTCTGCAGTGACAAATGTAGGGTCTGTAGAGATAAATGGATACTCCTCCTCTCCTGGTGTAGGGGTTGGGTCTGGTTCTGGATCCGGATTTGGTTTTTCAGGCTGCTCCTGACCTCCCTGAGGAACTCGATTGTCTGCCAAGTCGCCACCACCTACGCAAGAGCCTAGGAGAAGTGCCGAAAGTAGCATGACAACTAGAAGATTAAGTCTTTTCATAGATTTATAATTAAATTGTTAGTAAATATACATTTATACCTTGCAAATTTTGTCAAAAATGTGGGATTGAAAAAATCTTGAACTTCGAGTGGCACTATTAAGTATATGAAAGGCTGAAAAATAGGTGTGAATGGATATGAAAAAGGCGGCCCTTCAGCCGCCCTGTTGTAAGAATTACAAACCTTGTTGTTCGCCACTCTCCAGCCATGTGAGAAAATCTGCAGTTTTACTTCGACTAACAAATGAATCAATGTCACTGGCAGGTTTGAGCGTTAATTTAATTCGGTTGCCCAGTCGTTTTGCGACATTTCCGACAGCTTTGTCTGAAACTATACAACTGCGAGAGATGCGGAAAAAGTTTGCAGGATTGAGCTCTTTGCTTATTGTATCAAGCGATATATCCATTAGGTATTTCTCGCCGGCTAATGTCATGAGATATGTGCAACCATCCTCCGAATAGAAGTATGCGATGTTTACAGTCTCTATCATTATAATTTTGTCGTTATAACGCAAAAGATAGCGTTGTTTATAACGACGACTCTCTGAAGATAATGCGCTTCTAAGTGCTTCAATGTCAATGTTGTTCGAGTTTTTAACTTTGCGATTTCGGCAGCGGTCAAGCGCTCTGGCAAGGTCTGCTACGCTTGCGGGCTTAAGCAGGTAGTCAATTGAGTTTACCTCAAAGGCTTTAATGGCATAGTTGTTATATGCTGTTACGATAATGACTGGACACTCTATCTTTACTCGTTCAAAGATGTCAAAGCACTTACCATCAGAGAGCTCAACATCCATAAATATTGCATCCGGATAGCTATCTGTTGTCTCAAGCCATTGTACACTTTTATCTACGCTGTCTAGCACACCGCAAATGCGTACATCGTCAAAATTTGTTGTTAAAGATCTTACTAGTGCTTGCTGTGCAACAAGTTCATCTTCAATTATTAATACATTCATATATTGGTTATATTAAAGGTAGTTTTACTTCAAACAAATTCTCGGTACGGTTTATTACAATATCATGCCCAGTAGCTCCTAAATACTGCTTTGAGATATTCTTTAGTCCAACCTTGGTACTCTCAGAACTTGAACTCTTGGGTTGATGATTATTTCTGACAACAATATACTCCGATTCGGTCTCAATTGTAATATGTAGTGGTTGCTCGGCACGAACAATATTGTGCTTAAAAGCATTTTCAATAAGCACCTGTAGACTACACTGAACTACATATCTGTTTCTAGCGCTACTATCTATATGTTGTTCAACTGTGAAGCCTGCTGGAAAACGCACCTTTAGCAGATCTGTATATTGGTCGATAAACTTTAATTCGTCATTCAAAACTACTAAATGTTCATTCTCATTCTCCAACATATAACGATACAATGCTGCGAGTTTTCGAACATATTCCGATGCATCATCATTTCTATGCTCTTCAATAAGTCCGTTGAGAATATTAAGAGAATTGAATAGAAAATGGGGATTTACTTGCTGTTTTAGAATGTTATACTGAAATTGTGCTTGGCGACGCTTTTCCTGCTCGTTTTCAATCCTTGTGCGAGTCTTGTAGACATATGAGATTAGCATCATCACCACGTAGATGATAAGGCTGGCAATAATCGCTACTGAAAATATCTGAATAAATGTAATCTCCTCAAATGGATGCTCGGTACCAAACGGTAGGTTGTATCCAATAACCAATGATGTTATAGAGGCTATTACAAACGTCTCACTTAAGATGCCGACAATGTAGCCCAAAGGTGTTGAAAACCAGGAGTATCTATGGCTAATGATGGTGTAGATGATATTGCAACATATCAAAATAATTATGGCAAGAGAGTTGCCAAGTAATAGCCTGATGGAGATATTTACAGCCTCTTCGGAGAGCATGTTACCAAAGATTTGGGAATATATGATACGGATAAGCAGTAATACTCCCAATATCAGTATCGTTGGTAATAGCTCCGGAACCCAAATCCTATTCTGCGAACTCCCCCCCCCGATAGCGTTTAGCAGTATCAGTAGTCCAAATCCAATAATCTCGGTAGTAACAAATGAGGTTATAGCATGAAGAATTGGTACAGGTATGAAATTAGCCAGCAGTTCAGCGCCATAAGTTCCTATGACAAAACCGAGAATATTTCCGGCTATTACACATGCTGCAACGATACCAAGTCCTTGCCCTTTACGAATAGCAATAATTGCAATCATTGCAACGGTCGCTACTGTAAGTAGCAGCTCGTCTGCTATGTTGAGAAATCCGCATAAGAGTACTATTACTGCGTGGATAATTGCAAATATGTGAATCATGTTTGAATATTTAGGGCTCTTCATAAGAAACTTTTCAAAAACAGTTCAAATTTAATACAAAATTATCAACTATACAAACAATTTGTAAATATTTAATAAATCATCTGTTACAAAATGTCGCAAAATAGTGTTCCGTTCACCATATTATTTATGCATTTCATACAGTAATTTTTACCACTCGCGCGAGAAGATTTTTGTAGTAAAAATTTAATTTCAAAATTTGTCTATTGACAATAGACGAATGTAAATTTATTAAAAATTTTTAATAACATGCAATTAACAAAACCTAATCTCTCGTTTTGGCAGATATGGAATCTGAGTTTTGGATTCTTTGGAGTGCAGATTGCCTACGCTCTTCAGAGTGCAAACATCAGCCGTATCTTTGCCACACTGGGAGCAGATCCACACAGCTTGAGCTATTTCTGGATTCTCCCTCCGTTGATGGGAATGATTGTCCAGCCTTTGGTTGGTACATGGAGCGACAAGACTTGGTGTAAGTGGGGTAGACGTAAGCCATACCTCTACATCGGCGCTCTTGTGGCAGTGCTTGTAATGGTACTTCTCCCAAATTCTGGAAGCTTTAACCTGACAATCAAGGCGGCTATGGCCTTTGGTTTGGTTATGCTTATGTTGCTCGACACTTCAATCAATATGGCAATGCAGCCATTCAAGATGATGGTGGGTGATATGGTAAATGAGGAGCAGAAGGCTACAGCATACTCTATTCAGAGCATGCTCTGCAATGCCGGCTCACTTGTTGGCTACCTATTCCCGTACATCTTCACTTGGATTGGTATCAGCAATATCGCTCCTGAGGGTGTTATTCCAGACTCTGTGACATACTCATTCTACGCTGGTGCAGCAATTATGATTCTCTGCGTACTCTACACTGGCTTTACAGTTAAGGAGATGCCTCCACAGGAGTATGCAAAGTTCCACAATATCACCGAGAGCGAGGCTAGCAGTGACAAAAACCTCTTCCAGCTACTAGTTGATGCTCCTAAGGCATTCTGGCAGATTGGCTTGGTTCAGTTCTTCTGCTGGTTTGCTTTCCTCTATATGTGGACCTATACCAACGCTGCTATTGCAGACAATGTTTGGGGTACAACAGATACAGCCTCTGAGGCGTATCAGATTGCAGGTAACTGGGTAGGCGTACTCTTCGCTGTGCAGGCTGTAGGCTCAGTACTTTGGGCAATGGTACTGCCTCTGTTCCGAAACATCAAGGTTGGCTACTCTTTGAGCCTTGTTTTGGGAGCTGTGGGCTTTATCTCTACATATTTTATCCATGACCAGTATCTTCTCTTTGTATCCTTTATGCTTATCGGTTGTGGTTGGGCTGCTATGCTGGCAATGCCATTTGCAATGCTGACCAACTCACTCTCTGGTAGCTCAATGGGTGCATACCTGGGACTCTTTAACTGTACAATTTGCTTGCCACAGATTATTGCAGCACTCCTCGGTGGTGTGATATTGTCTTTGGTTGGTAGTAGTCAGGTGATGATGCTTGTTGTTGCAGGCGTATCGTTGTTGTGCGGTGCTGTAGCAGTGTTCTACATTAAGGAGAAAACAAAATAACACCAAATACATTTTATTTATTTAACACAATTTTTATGAAAAGACTTCTAATGTGTGTGGCAATTACGCTTATGTGCGTAGTTATCCCGCCACTTGCCCTCGCACAGGGTGGCAAGGAGGTAAAGGGTGTTGTTGTCGATGCAAGTGGAGTTCCAGTAATCGGAGCATCAGTCTCTGAGGTTGGTACACTCAACGGTACGATGACAGACATTCAAGGTCAGTATGAGCTGACTGTTAAAGATGGCAACGCTGTTGTCGAGATTAGTTTTATCGGTTACAAGACCGTTCAGCTTGTAGCCTCTTCTTCAGAGCTCTCTCGCGTAACTCTTATTGAGGACGCGATGGGTCTTGATGAGGTAGTAGTAATCGGTTACGGTACTGTTAAGAAGAACGACATGACCGGTTCTGTTATCGCTGTTAAGGCTGAGGAGCTTAACCGTGGTGCTCTTACCTCTCCACAGGAGCTTCTTCGTGGTAAGGTTCCGGGAGTAAATATCGTATCTGGTAACGGTGCTCCAGGTGCTGGTGCTGAGATTCGTATCCGTGGTGGTGCATCACTCTCTGCAAACAATGATCCACTTATCGTTATTGACGGTGTGCCAGTTGCTAAAGAGGCAGGTGTTGGTATGTCTAACGGCCTTGCAACTGTAAACCCTAACGATATTGAGTCATTTACAGTTCTTAAGAGTGCTTCTGCAACTGCTATCTATGGTTCACGTGCGTCTAACGGTGTCATCATTATCACTACCAAGAAGGGTGCTAAGGGTACTCCTCGCGTAGCATATAATGGTAGCGTTTCTGTTAAGCACAACTACAACACTATGGATATGATGAACGCTGAGGAGTTCAAGAATCACATCCTTACTGTTGCTCCAGATATCGCAGATAAGTCAAATGCGTTGTTTGGTACAGCTGATACAGATTGGCAGAAGGAGATTTATCGCCTTGGTATTGCTACTGACCACAACGTATCTATCACTGGCTCTGCAGCTCAGGAGAAGCTCCCTTATCGTGCATCTATCGGTTATGTATACGATGGTGGTACAATCAAGAAGTCAGACAACCAGCGTATTACTGCTGATGTTAGCTTGGCTCCTAAGTTCCTTAAGGATCACCTCTCTGTAAACTTCAATGCAAAGGGTATCTACAACCGTGCAAACTATATTGATGGTGGTGTTATTGGCTCGGCTGTATACTTTGATCCTACTCAGAGCCCATACAACTATAACGCTGATGGCGCTGTAGATACAACACTTCACAACGGTTACTTCAACTGGGGTACAGACCTTACTGCTGTAAACCCACTCTCAATGCTTTACGATCAGTGGGATGGTAACGAGGCCCTTCGTGCTATCGGTAACCTCCAGCTCGATTATAAGGTTCACGGCTTTGAGGATTTGAGCTT
>CAJGDC010000050.1 GCA_904502005.1 uncultured Alistipes sp. | reverse complement strand
TCGCATATATTTTTCGTCTGTTTGGAGCAAGCTATCCATATTTTTACTATCTTTGTGGGTTAAAACACCGCAAAGTTAATAAAGATAACAAAAAAATACAAACCAAACACTATGTATAGAAGTCATACCTGCGGAGAGTTAAGAGCCGCAAATATCAATCAGACTGTTACGCTTGCCGGCTGGGTGCAGAAGGTGCGTAACCTCGGAGCTATGGCATTTATCGATCTGCGTGACCGCTACGGCATCACTCAGATTGTTGTTGAGGAGGGCTCCAACGAGCAGACAAAAGAGGCTGCAGCACGACTTGGTCGCGAGTTTGTAATTCAGGTTACAGGTCGCGTTATTGAGCGCAGTAGCAAGAATGCTAAGATGGCTACAGGTGACATTGAGGTTGTTGCCGAGTCTATCACTATCCTTACTGAGGCTGTAACACCTCCGTTTACTATTGAGGAGAACTCTGACGGTGGCGATGATCTGAGAATGAAGTATCGTTACCTTGACCTTCGCCGTCCACCTCTTCAGCGTAATATGATTTTGCGTCACAAGTTAGCTCAGGAGATTCGTCGCTTCCTTGACAGCGAGGGCTTCCTTGAGATTGAGACCCCTTACCTTATTAAGTCTACTCCAGAGGGTGCGCGTGACTTTATCGTACCAAGCCGTATGAACCCTAACCAGTTCTACGCTCTGCCACAGTCACCACAGACTCTTAAGCAGCTGCTGATGGTTGCCGGCTATGACCGTTACTTCCAGATTGTACGCTGCTTCCGTGACGAGGACCTTCGTGCAGACCGTCAGCCAGAGTTTACTCAGATTGATTGCGAGATGGCATTTGTAGAGCAGGAGGATGTACTCTCAATCTTTGAGCGTTGGGCAAAGCATATGTTTAAGAGTGTGCTGAACATTGAGTTCAACGAGCCACTGCGTCGTATGCCTTGGATTGAGGCTATGGAGAAGTATGGTTCTGACAAGCCAGACCTTCGCTTTGGTATGGAGTTTAACGACATTACAGACCTTGCACACGGACACAACTTCTCGGTATTTGACGACCAGGAGTATGTTGTCGGCTTTGCTGCAACAGGTTGCGCTACATACACCCGCAAGCAGATTGACGCCCTGACAGAGTTTGTTAAGCGTCCACAGGTTGGTGCTAAGGGTCTTGTATGGATTCGTCTTGAGAATGGTGGCGCCATTAAGTCTTCTGTAGATAAGTTCTTTGACGAGGCATCTCTGCGTGCTATTGCAGAGCGTCTTGGTGCTAAGGAGGGTGATTTGTGTCTTATTATGTGTGGCAAGAAGTTCAAGGTGCTCACACAGCTCTGCACACTGCGTCTTGAGGTTGGTCAGCAGCTCGGTCTGCGTGATCCATTCAAGTTCGCTCCACTCTGGGTTGTCGACTTCCCTATGTTTGAGTGGGATGAGGAGACTGAGCGTTTCTACGCTATGCACCACCCATTCACCTCTCCAAAGCCAGAGGATATTGAGTATCTTGAGTCAGACCCAGGTCGCGTAAGAGCTAACGCTTACGACTTTGTCTGCAACGGTACTGAGCTTGGTGGCGGTAGTATCCGTATTCACGATGCACAGCTACAGCAGACAATCTTCAAGTGCTTAGGCTTTACTCCAGAGCAGGCTGAGGCTCAGTTTGGCTTCCTTATCAATGCATTTAAGTTTGGTGCGCCACCACACGGAGGTCTTGCATTCGGTTTTGACCGTCTCTGCTCTCTCTTCGGCGGCTCAGAGTCTATCCGTGACTACATCGCATTCCCTAAGAACAATGCTGGTCGCGATGTAATGCTCGATGGTCCGTCACCAGTGGCTCAGGAGCAGCTTGATGAGCTCTACCTCTCGCTGGTTAAGCCTGAGTAGGAAATCATAAATAAGAAAAAGAGTTGGCTGATTGCCAACTCTTTTTTTATATCTTATCGAAACTTTCACCCATAAACCATCGCGGCAGGTTACAGCCTACATAATTTCCGACTATAGCCCATAACCACGCAAGAAGCAGACTCCACTCAAAGCAGTTATAGAACATAGAGAGCACATAGTAGAATGCATCAGCAACGCAGTGCGGCAATCCGCACAAAATAAACACTGGCACACCAAAAAGAAGGGGTAGAAAGTGTCTCTGTCGTGCACCATAAACCGCTAAAGTCATAATCATACCAGTACCTACAGAGGTTACAAAGACCTTATGCCATGAGGCCGACATACGAGCTTCAATTATGGTTTGCAGATTGGCAACAAGCGACTCCGAACCACAGTATGAGGCTATAAATGCCGCTATAGCGCAACCCACTGCATTTAGTAGAATCATCGCTATAAGTTTTGGAAAATCTCTATATGGAAGAAATCCCGACTTGCCAGTAAATAGTTGTGCACCACACATTACAACGCATAACAGACCAAATGCAAATAGCACAGCGCCGGCAACGCCACCCACTCTGAGGTAAACAAGTCCACCTATGCCAATCAGCATGCCTGCAAATATAGATAATAGCGTAAAGTTCTTCATATTTTTATTATAATTTCTGTAAGTCTTAGAAAACTACCCTACCACGCCGTCTTTTTATCTCGTTCCCAGTTTCCAATCTCCATATCGCGAATGTCACTGCCATCAATAGTAAAGCGGATGGCTGTGCGAACATTGTGAAAACCATAGCAACCTGCTGCGCCCGGATTTATATGTAACAGGTCGTAGACATTATCATAGATAACCTTTAGGATATGCGAGTGCCCAGAGATAAAAATCTTAGGCTTTGCCGTCTGTATCTTCTGCAACGCTTTTGGATGGTAGTGGCGCGGATAGCCACCGATATGGGTCATAAGAACGGTTACCTCCTCGCACTTAAAGAATGTAAACTCCTCGTAATTGTAGCGCACAGAGGTGTTGTCAATATTTCCATAGACAGCCTTGAGTGGCTTAAAGGCCGCAATAGCCTCGGCAGTCTCGATATTGCCAATATCCCCGGCATGCCAAATCTCGTCTACATCCTTTAGGAAATACTTTAGGCAGTCATCAAAAGTACCATGGGTATCCGAGATAATACCGATGCGCTTCATAGACTATTTGTTATAGTTAGAGCCTAAATACTCCTTCACACTAAAGCGAGTCTTGGTCTTTGGATGCTTAGCATCAGCAACACTCTGCACGATTTGCAACTTCTCGCCCTTGACAACAACACGATTTATAAAGGCCTTAACCTCCTCAATATTTACATACATCGGGTCGCCAGCCATAGAGTGGTCACGATATTGAGCGGAATAGAACCAATAAGATGTGTTCATCTTATCAAACTGCCCAACAAGGAACTCAGAGCCATAGAATCCCACGCCAAACGCAGACGCCTTATTATACGGCACGTTGCTATCTGCATTGCCATGGAAAAGCATCACTGGACAAGGATTTTTCTGCCACTGCGGCTTACCTGACACTGAGAATATGGCACCTGCGAAACTCACTACTCCTCCATAGTTAAAATCGCCAAGCACAGCAGCACGCGTATCGCTATTGCAAATCATATTCTCCGCCTGCAGTGCAGCTATCGCTCCGGCACTTGAGCCACAGGCTACAATATGCTTGGGGTTGATATTCCACTGCTCGGCATTTTTGAGTACACATGCTGTAGCAGAGAGCATATCCTCAGCCGCGAACTCAACAGCCTCTTTCATAGCAATAACAGCGCCCTTAAGACCTGCCATATCAATACCCTTTGCAAGGCGCTTACGATAGTCAATAGATACGACATCATAACCTGCCTCGGTTAGGGCTTTGAAGTAAGGAATATATCCCTCATCGGCACGAGCGCCACGAGCAAATGCGCCACCAAAGGCAAAGACAACACACGGACGAGAGCCCTGAGTATTGACTGCTTCATAGTGGTCAAGATATAGCTTCTCACCATCTCTCTCTGCATAGAGGTGTGTTGTCTGCGCTGTAGCCGAAACAAATGACGCAAGCGCAAGAAAAAGTGTCAAAATTATTCTCATATTACTTATATTTTCCCTCCCACAACTCTGCCATGCGAGTAGCTATCTTCTGCTCGGTGGCGTTAGATGTGTTTGGATGGTAAAATTGCTTTCCCGAAAGTGACTCTGGCAAAAACTCCTGTACAACAAAGTTCCCCGCATAGTCATGGGCATACTTATAATCCTTACCATACCCCTCGTTCTTCATAAGCCCTGTAACTGCATTTCGCAAATGCAGAGGTACTGGACGCAGGGATGTATCGTTACGCACAAAGGCAAGCGCCTCGTTTATAGCCATATATGCGGAGTTACTCTTAGGGCTTGTAGCGAGATAAATCGTTGTCTCTGCAAGTGTAATACGTGCCTCTGGCATACCAATCTTGTGGACAGTATCAAAGCAAGCATTAGCAAGTAGGAGTGCATTGGGATTTGCAAGACCTACATCCTCCGATGCAAGAATTACCAGACGACGGGCAATAAACCTCGGCTCCTCGCCACCCTCAAGCATACGTGCAAGGTAATATATAGCTGCGTTTGGGTCAGAACCACGTACCGACTTGATAAATGCTGAGATAACATCGTAGTGTTGCTCGCCATTCTTATCATAGAGGGCTATATTCTGCTGCAAAGCATCTGTGATAGTCTGGTTATTAATAACTACATCCCCCTCTGTGGCACTTGTGATAATATCCAGAATATTAAGCAGTTTACGCGCATCACCACCAGCAAAGCCAAAGAGAGCCTCTGTCTGCTCAACCGTAATCGTGCGCTTTGTCAGTTCAACATCTGTAGATAGTGCACGCTCCAACAACTCTGAGAGTTGTTTATCATCCATCGGCTTGAGAGTATAGACCTGACAGCGACTGAGCAGTGGAGTGATAACCTCAAAAGATGGATTTTCTGTGGTAGCACCAATAAGTACCACCTCACCCTTCTCCACAGCACCAAGTAGCGAGTCCTGCTGCGACTTATTGAAACGATGAATCTCGTCAATAAATAGCAGTGGTGTAGCAGAATTAAAGAATTGCTGACGCTTTGCCGTCTCAATTACCTCACGAACCTCCTTTACACCACTTGTCACTGCCGAGAGTGTATAGAATGGTCGCTCAAGCTCTGCAGCGACAATCCTTGCCAGTGTAGTTTTTCCCACACCCGGAGGACCCCAAAGGATAAAAGATGGAACATTCTTCGTCTCTATAAAGCGACGGAACACACCATCCCTACCGACCAGATGACTCTGACCGATATAATCTTCAAGTCGTTGAGGACGAAGCCTCTCTGCAAGTGGAGCTGCCATAGTGTGGCAAAGATACAAAATAAATTGGAAATTTCAATTTTATATTATACCTTTACATAGTAAAAACGACAACTAATAGAACATACTGATATGAAGAGATTTACAATTCTACTTGCACTCTGCATGGCGACAACCTGCGCTCTCTATGCACAGAAGAGCTACACGCTATCTTCTCCAGATGGAGAACTTTCAGCAGCAATTAATGTTGGTGGAGCAACAACCTACTCCGTTAAGCTCAATGACAAAATTATTCTACAACCATCAGCCATTGCACTCACCCTTACAGACGGCACTATAATCGGTAACAGTAAAGTAAAGCGCGTAGTGCGCAGCTCTCACAACGAGGTTATCACGCCTCAACTCTACTTCAAGAGCGAGATTGAGGACAACTACAACAGCCTTACTGTAGAATTTCGTGACCGCAGTGCCATAGAGTTTCGCGCCTATAATGACGGTGTTGCCTATCGCATAACTACCGACCGCAAGGAGGGTTATACCGTAAAAAATGAGATTGCCGAGTTCAACTTTGCGGCTGATTACAAGTGTTGGGTTGCCTATGCTAACCTCACAGGAACGAAAAAGGACAAATATTTCACCTCTTTTGAGAACACCTATAATTATATACCTCTTAGCGAGGTTAGTGGTGAGAAACTATCCTTTACACCTGCAGTAGTAGATGTTGATGGAACAAAGGTATGCATTGTCGAGAGCGACACCGAGAGCTATCCAGGAATGTTCCTTCAGAATAGCGATAAGTGCACCTCTCTCAAGGGTTGCTTTGCGGCTGTGCCTAACGAGGTTATGGTTGGCGGACACAACAAGCTACAGGAGATTGTAATCTCTCGTCACGACTATATAGCCTCTTGTAGTGGCAAAACCAACCTTCCTTGGCGTGCCATTATCGTTGCTAAAAGAGATAGTGAGCTTGCTCAGGCAGATATGGTCTACCGTCTTGCCTCTCCATCACGCATAGAGAGTACTGAATGGATTTCACCCGGCAAGGTTGCCTGGGAGTGGTGGAACTACTGGGGAATCACCGGCGTAGACTTTGAGGCGGGTGTGAACACAGCGACCTACAAGGCTTATATAGATTTTGCTGCCGAGTATGGCATTGAGCATGTAATCCTCGACGAGGGTTGGGCTGTAAAGTACAAGAACAACCTAATGGAGGTTGTTCCAGAGATTGACCTGCAGCAGATTGTAGACTACGCTACACAAAAGGGTGTCGGTATTATTCTCTGGGCAGGATACAACGCCTTTAATGCAGATATTGAGGGTGTATGTCGCCACTATGCAGCCATGGGTGTCAAGGGATTCAAAATCGACTTTATGGACCGCGATGACCAGCCAATGATGGAGTTTTACTATCGTGCAGCAGATATTTGCGCAAAGCACAAGCTCATGATAGATTTCCATGGATGTGCAAAACCTGCGGGCCTAAACAGAACATACCCAAACATTGTAAACTTTGAGGCTGTATTTGGTCTTGAGCAGATGAAGTGGAGCAAAGAGAGTGTCGACCATATGGCGTACGATGTCACAATGCCATTTATCCGCATGGTTGCCGGTCCTATAGACTACACGCAGGGCGCTATGCGCAACGCCACAAAGAAGAACTACCGTCCCGTAAACCGCGAGCCTATGAGCCAGGGTACACGATGCCACCAACTTGCCGCTTATGCAGTATTCTACTCGCCACTATCTATGCTCTGCGATTCACCATCGGCATATCGTAAGGAGAAGGAGTGCGCTGAGTTTATAGCCTCTATTCCAACGGTGTGGGACCAGACCGCTGTTCTTGATGGCAAGATTGGAGAATATGTTGTCACTGCCCGTAGAAAAGGTGACACATGGTATATCGGTGGAATGACAAACTGGGATGCTCGTACACTCGAGGTAGACCTTTCACAAATCTTAGGCGAGGGCAACTACAATGTAGACCTATTCCGCGACGGAGCAAACGCCCACCGCATAGCCTCAGACTATAAACGCGAGAAAATCACACTTCCAGCCTCTCGTAAACTCACTATCAGTCTAGCTCCAGGTGGCGGATTTATGATGCAAGTCGCTAAATAGCTGACGCAGAAAGCGAGTACCGTCCCTTTTCTGAAGATGGGAGTTGTATTAACCTAATTAGCACAACTTTTACCTCACTTCTTTTGGCTCTTGCCTCACAGTCTCTTTGCTCCATAGGCATAGCTATGCAGCTGCAGAGTCCGCAAGTCAATAGCTCAAAATAAGCGAGCTAATAGCCGCACTAATTAGGTCAACACCACTCCATGGACCCAAAAGACTTTCGGCAAAACTGTCGTTTTGCTTCCGTGCTGATGCGGATTTAGGATAGCCTTGCGGCTATTACGATAAAAAAGAGAGATATGCTTTTGCTCAAGTAAACTTGGCAAACAATCTCTCTTTTCTCTCGTACCATCTGCGATGGGCAACCTCAATCCGAATAAACACACAGACAAAGTCTGTACCGCTAAACGGCTAACAGCTAACGGCTAATAGCCAACAGCCATTTTGTCATTAAAGCGTGTCAGATGCGGTGCATCGTGAAAAAAATCAGTGGCGGATAGTACTAAAACGTACAGCCGCCACTGATATTTAAGGGATGTGCCGTAGGTGACACGCTTTAACGACAAAATTACTCTTTCTTCTTGCCTCGCCCGTCGTACAAGAAACGACGAATCTTCTTTGACGGAGTCTTTACAAACTCATCCTCCTCTTCTACCACCTCGGTGATACGTGAGTTACGGTTTACCTTAGAGTTAATCCACTGCTTGATATCCTCCATAATCTCATCGCGGATTTTACCCCACTCCTCTTTCTTCTCTTCCCAGTCCTCCACAAGTTCCTCATAGCGAGCCTTGATAGCCTCCTTATCGAAATTCACGAGCGCTACAAGGTGACCATCATGCTCAGTAACAAGAGACTCATTGATAAAGACATGCTGGTTTAGCACGCTCTCAATATCCTCTGGGTAGATATTCTCACCGCTTGGGCCAAGAATCATATTCTTCAATCGGCCCTTTATATATAGCCAGCCATCCTTATCGAAGCAAGCGAGGTCACCGGTGCGGAACCAGCCATCCTCGGTAAAGACTGCGCGAGTAGCCTCCTCATTCTTATAATAGCCGACCATCTGGCTTGGGCTCTTGACAACAAGCTCGCCAATACCCTCCTCATTTGGATTCTCAATTCTTCCCTCAACGCCCTGAAGCAGCGGGCCTGTAGAGCCGAGACGGAGCATACCATCAACAGCACCTGCAAGCAGTGGCGCGGTCTCAGTAAGTCCATAGCCAATGTCGTAGATAAACTTAGCCTCCAGAAGGAACTGCTCAACTGTTGAATCGAGTTTAGCACCACCGATACCGAAGAATCGCACACGACCACCGAAGGTCTTAGTAAGGGTCTTACCAGCCATACGATGCAAGAAGCGGCGAATAAATCCTACGCCATAGAGTGTACGCATAAATGCGTTAGAGGTAAACTTCTTAAGCACTGCACCGCGATAAATCTTCTCAATAATAAGTGGCACAGTGAGCATAATTGTCGGACGAACCTCCTTAAGTGCCGGAAGAAGTGTTGAGACGGTCGGAGCCTTATCAAGATAGACAACATGGCTACCATGGTAGAAGGCCAGAATAAGACCGATAGTACACTCATAAGTGTGTGCAAGAGGCAACACTGAGAGGAAGATATCTGTCTCATAGACCATAAACAACTTATCAATCATCCAAAGCTGCGAGCAGAGATTGTAGTGGGTAAGCATAACACCCTTAGGCTGCGATGTAGTACCAGAGGTGTAGATAATAGCAGCCAAATCCTCAGGCTTTGGCATTCGCATCTCACCCTTACCATCCTTGACATTCTGAGAGATGATACCCAGATTCTTTGTACGCACAACAATGTGCAACTTGTCGGCGGTCTTCTTAGAGAGCTTTGAGAACAAGCGGTCAGAGACAAAGAGAGCCTTGGTCTCAGAGTGCTCAACAATACGGTCAATATCCTCCGAAGTAAAGTCCGGCATGATAGGCACCACAACATATCCTGCCGAAGTGATAGCAAAGTAAGCTATACCCCAATTCGGCACACTACTACTCAAAATTGCAACACGATCACCAGGATGAATATCAGCGTCAACCAACATATCCTGAATCTGCTTCACACGTTCTCCAACCTCACTGTAGGTTACACCAGCTCCACGCCATAAAGAAAAGGCCGTACGAGTAGAAAACTTCTTCAAGCTATTCTGCAAAACCTCGTACAAAGTCGTTAATTTCATTTCCTAAATATTTAATTTTCACTTACTTAAGACGGCTATCTTATTGATTATCAATAAAAAACCTCCGTTCTATTCTTTGCAAAAATAAGGTTTTTTCATTAAAAAATACTATTTTTGACAAAATTATTGCGCATATGCTAAAACTAACACACATAAAATCCACTGCCGCCAGCCTCGGATTTGACCTTTGCGGTGTTGCCAGACCTCAAAATTTCAGTGCCGACAGAGCCTTTTTAGAGCATTGGTTGTCAAATGGTTATGGTGAAGGATTAACATATTTGGAGCGCAATATAGACAAGCGTGCCGACGCCACCCAATTAGTCGAAGGGGCAAAGAGTATAGTTGTCTGCGGCGTTGGTTACAAGAACGAGTATTCAATGGGGTATCCAGCATCATGCAACAAAAAAATTGCCTCATACGCCACCACAACCGACTATCACATAACCATAAAAGAGATGTTGCACCAATTATGCGCAGCACTCAAGCAGAGTTCTCCAACACTATCAGGTCGTTGCTTTACAGACTCCGCGCCCATTTTCGAGAAACGCTATGCTGTAGAGGCAGGACTAGGTTGGATAGGTCGCCAGTCGCTACTTGTAACGCCTCAATTCGGCACATTCGTACTTTTGGGAGTGGCTGTTTTGACTGAGGAGTGCGACAACTACGACACGCCATACGTCGGCATTGGCTGCGGAGAGTGCCGTCGCTGCATAGATGCATGCCCAAACCACGCCATCCACGACAGACATATAGATACACGCCAATGCATATCGCGTGCGACTATTGAAAAACGACACGACAACTCCACCCCTCTACACGGCTGGATATTTGGCTGTGACGAGTGCCAAAGCTGCTGCCCATATAACACCAAAGCTCCTCTTGCCACCAACCCACACTTTGCGCCAATAATCAACCCACTTGAGATAGATTGGCAAAAAATGAGCGAAGCAGAGTTTACACTCCACTTCGCTACCTCACCCCTCAGCCGCACAACACCACAGCGGATAAGGGAGAATATTGATTAGTCTACTTATTGCCCCTAAAGATAGCCATCGGCTCTGCAATATGGGCAATAACGCTATTCATTACACCACCAAAGAATGAGTCACCAACAAGGCTATACGCCCAATGGCGCGAGAAGAATCTTACTGTCTTTCGTCGCAATACTGTAAAAGATGAGACCTTTTCATCATCCTTACCCACATTAGAGCCGATAATATCGCTAAGCACACGGTTGTAAGTCTTATCATCGCAACGGCAGAGATGCTCTGGCAGATCAAAGCCCAAAGAGTGCTTACCAATGCGACAAAGCACAGCAGAGAATCTCTCTAAGCCATACTCAGTGAGTTGCGAGAGATCACATCCCGCACGCTGAACGATATAACACCAATCTATAATATGTCGTAGCGAGATACCCTCGAACTTAAAGTGGTTTGCTGCGTGATAGATAACAAAGAGCGTATCAAACTCACTATTAGGATAGTACAGAGAGTTATGTTCACCATAAGGTTCAATGCTGCTTATGCAATCAACAAGTCGCGAATTTACTGTTTTTGCCCGCTTTGAGAGATAACGATAGACAAAGTAGTTATGACTCTCTATCATCACGCTACGCAGTTTAATCTCTGAATGCTTTGCCGAAGAGTGGATTATAGTACCCCCTAAATCAGTTATCAGCCTATTTAAATCCTTGTGCCTACCGCCTAAGGCATAGAGATCAATATCTCCACACTCACGATGCAGCGGCTCCGGATAAAACCTAGCAAGCGATAAACCCTTGAATGTCATCACATGAAGATCACACTTTTCACATGCCGTAGCAATATACTCTACAGCCATGCGCTGGGATGTATTCTTCTTTTCAATAGAATCAACAACTGAGAGCCATCTCATCTTTAGCGAGCGCGGCATTCCCAAGGAATTATCACCCCGCTCAACCATCACTCGCTTTATTCCATCAAAAACAATAGCCAGCACACCCTGCGCCTTTGCCACATCATAGAGGTGTTGCCAGTTAATCCGCATCAATAAGTCATCGGTCAGTGGTTCTTTATTACCAAACAACCCCGCCTTTACGAAATAGAATAATATTTTATTTACATCTTGACTCATTTAGCGACAATCTCCCAGAAGGTCATAAAAATAAGTTTGATATCGTTCCAAAACGAATGATTTTCAACATATTCAAGGTTAATACGCAGTTTATCCTGCATAATAACCTGCTCATAGTACTCGTCTGGATTTTCAGCTTGCTCTAACAACTCATTCTCGTTACGATATCTTATTGATGCCAAGTCCGTAATACCTGGGCGTACAGAGAGTACTCGCAGCTGCTCTGGAGTGTACATATCTACATACTTACGCACCTCAGGACGAGGACCAACGAGACTCATATCGCCAATAAAGACATTTATCAGTTGCGGAAACTCATCAAGTTTATACTTACGGATAAAGTATCCAGAGCGAGTAATGCGCGGATCGTGACCACCAACAGTAATAAGACCCTGCTTATCCGCACCGACTCTCATTGAGCGGAACTTATAGAGTCGAAAGTCTCTATTGCCCCTACCTACACGAACTTGTCTATAGAAGACAGGGCCCTTTGAATCCAATTTTATCCAGATAGCAAGTATAATAAATAGCGGAGAGAGAATTACCAATCCGCAACCACTTGCTACGATATCAAACAACCTCTTAAGCATCTATTGTGCAATTATCTCTACAAAATTACTAATTACATACTCTACATCCTCATCTGTAAGGCGAGTATGGAGTGGAAGAGTTATCTCATTTGCGTACTGGTTATACGCATTTGGATAGTCTGCAATATCAAAACCGAGTGCCTTATATGCCGTCATCATCGGCAGTGGCTTGTAGTGGACATTGCAGGCAATTCCACGCTCGGCCATCTGCTCAATTACCCTATTTCTATACTCTACATCTCTGCCCAACAGGCGAACTAAATAGAGATGACCACTTGAGACACTGTTCTCACTATAATGCTCAAGCGTCTGAACATTACAGCCCTCAAGAGCCTTATTATACTTCTCAATAATCTCCTTGCGACGAGCAAGCATACCTGAGTAACGCTTAAACTGCGCCAAACCGATGCCTGCCATAATATCGGTCATATTACACTTAAAGTTCGGAGCAATGATATCATACTCCCACGCACCGAGCTTTGTCTTTGCCAACGCATCCTTATTCTGACCGTGCAAAGAGAGCAACTGGAACTGCTTGTACAACCACTCGTCATCAACTCCAGCTATTGGTCGCCAAGTTAGTGCACCACCCTCTGCCGTAGTAAGATTCTTCACGGCATGGAACGAGAAAGATGTAAAATCAGCTATCTCGCCACACATCTTACCGCCACGCTGCGCACCAAAAGCGTGAGCAGCATCTGCAAGAACAACCACTCGTCCAAAGGCCGCCTGAATATCGTTAGCAGGCTTAAAGAGATGCTTCTTGCTCTCCACCGCAGCATAAATCTTCTCATAGCCACACACAACACCGCCCAAATCTACAGGCATAATAACCTTTGTGTGTTCTGTAATCGCGTCAGCCAATTTGTCGTAGTCCATCTCAAACGAACCTGGAGCGGTGTCTACCATCACCACATTAGCGCCACAATGACAAGTAACGCTTGCAGTAGCCGTATATGTGTATGCGCAAGTGATAACCTCGTCACCAGGACCGACACCTAACACTCGCAGAATAAGTTCCATACAAGCCGTTGCCGAATTAAGACACACGGCCTTATCAGTATGACAATACTGTGCGATAATCCTCTCAAACTCCTTTGTTCGTGGACCCGTTGTAATCCAACCTGAGCGCAACGCCTCAGCAACCTCAGCAACCTCCGCCTCACTCATATCCGGCGGCGAAAATGGAATATTTCGTAGTTTCAAATTCATATCTATTATCTATTTGTTTCTACACTGAAAGATTTATTAAATAAGATTTTGTAAAGGCCAACTATGTAACCTATTCCATAACCACAATGGATTACAAAAAACGAGTATGGCATAAACAAAATTAGGCCGACTCTCTTGTGTTTGATTGCCATCTTTATGCCTATCAGCACACCCACAAACACATATAGCAACAAGGTGATTATATAGGCAAAAAAGAGCGTTGTTGAAAAACTTGAAAACAACAAGCCAAAAACCAATCCAAGAACAAAAAATGGAGGAACAAGCTGTCTTATAGTTGCCGGTTTGCCAATTTTTCTG
>CAJGDC010000049.1 GCA_904502005.1 uncultured Alistipes sp. | reverse complement strand
TTTATTGCTTGTCGCAGCAATGTATTTGTCTACTGTTCTATTTCGCCTTTCCACGAGATAATGCCCTCTGAAAGTTCTGTAACATCATAGCCACATCCTGCCATTATATCAGCAGCCTCCTTGCTACGACGACCTCCACGACACTATACTGCAATAGGGCGAGATTTGTCAAGTTCATTGACTTTAGCTCTAAAATTCTCATCACCAATATTGATATTTATCGCCCCCGGTATATGCCCAGCATTGAACTCTTCAGGAGTGCGCGAATCAATAAGTTGTACCTGCTCGTTGGCAATAAACTTCGCAAAACTATCAGCATCTACCGAATTGTAACCCTTGTTGCCATTTGCGCTACAGCTAACGAATACCGTAGCAGCAAACAATACATATAACATCTTTCTCATAATCTCTCTTTTTAATAGTTTTAACTTCATTACAAAGATAGCTAATAAATTATAATATTGCAAATATTATAAGATAAAACTATATCGGAATGTTTTATACGGTTATAGTTGAAATTTATACCTTAAATTTACCCTATTTTTCCACGAAGTTTAATTTTGTAGTGAAAAAGTAACAGTACAATTCAATTTTTATCTTCATTTTGCATTATATTGAGTTGCTCAATACTTATTTCAGGGTTGTATTTTGCATCTATACCTGTAGTTTTGGTTAGAAGTTCGAGATAATCCGCCATAGAAGACAAACCAACAGAGGCGCGTAAAGAGTCGAGCAGATTAGGATTTTCTACGGGATAGACATAGAGTTGCATTTTATTATTTTCCTCAAACTGAACTGTCTGACTACCATAGCGTTGCGGACGATTGTTTTTCATCGTAACACGGTCATACAATACAGCATATTCATCTTCGCCAATCAAACCATCTTGCGACCATTTTTCCATTAAGGGTAAGTATTGTTCCTGTTTGTCGAGAGATGCATAATCTATAACAATCCAGATGGTTTTATATGATTGAGGTGTAAGATTTAAGTCCAAACCCTTGTCCATTATGCTATCTACTATAGACATATTCTTTGCATCTATAAGATTAACAGCCTCGCTTGTGGCTATTAACGAATCTACAAGTTCAGTGCGACCATCCACTGTAACGGCTTTTGTGAGTTCTATCATTTGCTGGCGTATGCTTTGGTCTCTATCCCACACCTCCGCCAAAATGGCATCTGTCGATTTATTTGAGTTGCAGGCTGCCAAAAAAGTCAATAATATGATAACTACACCCCTCATAATACTTACAATTCATGTTTATATGTAAAATAAAACACCTACGCTACTTATTATCTAAGCAGCGTAGGTTTTCAATTGCATAGTTGTTACTCCGCCTTTGTGTCGCAGTAGTAGCAGCGGTGTACGCCGTTGTCAGCAGTGTAGAAGTAACGCTCCATAGGCTCATTGTTTGTGATGCACTTATGGTTAGGGCAGCGCAGACCATCAACTTCACCCTTTTCGTGGCGCTCGGCCATAGGCTCGTTTTTCCAGCCCATAAGCGAGAGGATAAGTGCCATACGGACAAACTTACCATTTTCAACCTGGCGGAAGTATGCTGCGCGTGGGTCGGCATCAACCTCGCGGGTAATCTCATTCACGCGTGGCAGTGGGTGGAGAACAGCCATCTGCTCCTTTGCCAGAGCCATACGCTCAGCGTCAAGAACAAAGCAGTTCTTAACTCGCTCATACTCGGCCTCGTCTGTAAAACGCTCCTTCTGTACGCGGGTCATATAGAGGATGTCCAGCTCACCCATAACCTCCTCAATGCTGTTTGCCTCGGTGTACTCAATACCGAACTTATCGCATATATCAGTCTTGATATAGTCAGGCAGGCGAAGCTCCTCTGGCGAGATAAGCACAATCTTAATACCCGTATAGCGTACAAGAGCCTTAATAAGCGAGTGAACGGTTCTTCCGTACTTCAAGTCACCGCAGAAACCGATTGTAATATTGTCTACATGACCAAGCTCTCGGGTGATAGTGAGCAGGTCGGTCAGAGTCTGTGTAGGGTGTGAGTGGCTACCGTCGCCAGCGTTGATAATCGGCACTGGAGATACTGCAGAAGCAGCAAGCTGAGCACCCTCAATGTGGTGGCGCATAGCAATAATATCGGCAAAGCAACCGACTACGCGCACAGTATCCTCAACGGTCTCACCCTTGCTTACAGATGACGATGCAGCATCTGAGAAACCGAGTACATTACCACCCAGCTCCATCATTGCAGCTGTAAAGCTCAGACGGGTACGAGTACTTGGCTCATAGAATAGGGTAGCGAGCTTCTTACCCTTCATCTTCTCGCTATAAGCCTCGCGGTTAGCGATAATATCCAACGCAAGAGCAACAATGTCATCAGTCTCCTTGCGTGTTAAGTCTGTAGGGTCAATTAGGTGCCTCATATGGGTCTTTTTTTAGTTGTGTTGTTACTTAATCCAGCTCTCATCAGAAGGGTTGTCGCGGAAAGCCAAGATACGCTCTTTCCACTCAGGAGCGATATAACCCTCCTCGGCTGCAACCTCTACAAGTGAGTCGAGGTTTGAGAGTGAGTAGTTTACAGTATTTGCTGCTGCGATACGCTCAACACCGCGCTTCATACCATAAGTAAAGATGCTAACAATACCAAGCACCTCAGCACCAGCCTCACGGAGTGCATCAACAACCTCAATACAGCTACCACCAGTAGAGATAAGGTCCTCAACAACAACAACCTTTGTTCCTGGCTCAAGCTTACCCTCAATGCGGTTTGCTCGACCGTGGTCCTTTGCGCCGCTACGAACATAACCCATAGGCATATCAAGAATAGTAGCTACGATAGCTGCGTGAGCGATACCTGCAGTAGAGGTACCCATAAGGCACTCGCACTCTGGGAAGTGCTTGCGAACAAGCTCAGCAAGACCAGCCTCTACCTTCTCACGAGCAGATGGAGCGGTGAGAATCAGACGGTTGTCGCAATATATAGGGCTCTTAATACCTGAAGCCCAAGTAAATGGCTGCTCTGGGCGAAGGAATACCGCGCTAATTGAGAGCAACTCTTTTGCAATAATTTTCTCCATATATAGTTCAGTTTTAAGTTATTCTCCAATAAACTCACGGCAGCAACGCTCATAAGCAGCGACAGGGTCCTCAGCAGCAGTTACTGGGCGGCCAACAACGATATAGTCAGAGCCAATCTCTCGCGCACGAGCTGGAGTAGTGATTCGTACCTGATCGTCAGCAGCGGCGTCAGCAAAACGGATGCCTGGGGTAACGGTCATAAACTCCGCACCACAGTTACTCTTTACAAGCTCAGCCTCAAGAGGTGAGCATACGACACCGTCAAGACCTGCTATTTTTGCATTCTCGGCATACTTGGCAATAGTATCATTGATTGTAGCTCCGATTAGAAGCTCACGCTGCATACGCTCCTCGCTTGTTGATGTAAGCTGTGTTACTGCAATAAGCAGTGGGCGAGTACCATCAGGACGGGTAAGGCCCTCAAGAGCGGCACGCATCATATCTACAGTACCAGCAGCGTGAACGTTGGTCATATCTACATCGAGGTGTGACAACACGCTCATAGCCTTGCGCACAGTGTTTGGAATATCGTGCAACTTGAGGTCAAGGAAAATCTTATGACCACGAGCCTTAATCTCGCGTACAATATCTGGTCCACAAGCATAGAAAAGCTCCATGCCAATCTTTACAAATGGCTTACGACCGGTAAAACGGTCAAGAAAAGCCAATGTCTGCTCTTTGCTTGAAAAATCACAAGCGATAATTACATCTTTTGCCATATCTATTCTCTATTTTACAACTCCAATAATATCTCTAAGGCGCTCAAGACCAAGGCGTTCCATAACCTTTGGTAGATTCTCAATAATCTCTTTGCAAGCAAATGGATTACGCAGATTCTCTGCACCAACTTGAACAGCACTTGCGCCTGCCATCATCATCTCAATAGTATCCTCAGCCGTAGCCACGCCACCGCAACCGATAACCGGTATCTTGCAGGCATTAGCCACCTGATAAACCATTCTTACCGCCACTGGGAATATTGCGCGACCAGAGAAACCACCCATCTTATTTGCAATAACCGGGCGACGACGAGCAATGTCTATTCTCATGCCCAGCATTGTGTTTATCAGCGTAAGTCCATCAGCACCAGCATCCTCACACGCACGAGCGATAGAGACAATATCTGTCACGTTTGGACTGAGCTTGATAAATACAGGCTTTGTAGTCACTGCCTTAACGGCAGCTGTCACTGCCGCTGCGCTCTCTGGACTTGTTCCGAATGCCATACCGCCATTATGCACATTAGGGCATGAGACATTAACCTCGATAATCTCTACCTGCTCCTCACTGTCAATTCTGCGACAGCACTCTGTATACTCCTCAATACTAAAACCACTAATATTTGCGATTATAGGCTTATGGAAACGCTTACGAAGCTCTGGAAGCTCATGGTTAATAACAGCGTCAATGCCTGGATTCTGTAGACCAACGGAGTTAATCATTCCTGAGCTACACTCGGCAATACGAGGGGTAGGATTACCAAAGCGAGAGTCGAGAGTAGTACCCTTAAATGAGATTGAGCCCAGGATATTGATGTCGTAAACATCAGACATCTCAGCGCCAAAGCCGAAAGTTCCACTTGCAGGGATAATCGGGTTGTCAAGCTCTACACCACAAAGTGTTGTTGATAAATCTCTTACCATACTACATCCTCCTTTTTAAATACTGGACCCTCTTTGCATACTCGTTTTGCACCTGTTTTGGTCATAATAGAGCAACCCATACAGATACCGAAACCGCATCCCATACGCTCCTCAAGGCTAATCTCGCCATCAATATCCAACGCAGAAGTCAGCGCACGAAGCATTGGCAGTGGGCCACATGAGTAGAAGTAATCAGCCGCAACGTTAGCCTCCTTAATTGCATCGGTGACAAAGCCCTTAACGCCATAACTACCATCAGCAGTAGCAACAACAACCTTTGCACCGAGAGCCTCAAACTGCTCACGATAGAATATCTCAGATGCGGTGTTAAAGCCCAGAACGACAGTGACACTCTTGCCTTTTGCAATAAGATTACGAGCCAAACGATAGAGCGGCGGAACTCCAACGCCACCACCGACAAGCAGTGGCGAGCTACACTGAGCCTCATCGTTAAAACCATTACCCAAGCCTGTCAGAGTGTCTAACTTGGTTCCTGCCACAAGGTTTGCCATCTGAGCAGTTCCCTTGCCCACAACTTTATATATAAGTGTCAGTTTACCCTCATCATAGTTACACACAGAGATAGGGCGGCGCAGGAATAGCCCATCCAGGGAGAGTTCTACGAACTGCCCTGGACGAGTTACGGCTAAAGTATCGCCGCTAAGCACCATCTCATATACAGACTCTGTTAGCGCACGATTACTTACTATTTCAAAAATGGTCTGTTTCATACTAATTATCGTAGTCTGCATCGATGGTTGATACACCAAGGGTAATCTCCTCAAGTACCTGAAGCAGTACACTTACAGTCTCAAGCGATGTGAAGATTGTTACATTATTCTCAACAGCTGCACGACGAATCTCATAGCCATCAAGGCGAGCGTTGTGCTGATTCAAATCGATAGTGTTGATAATATAATTCACATGGCCACGACAAAGTGAACGATAAATATCGTCGCTGCCCTCAATAAGTTTGCTCAACTTGCGTGTGCGAATACCGTGAGTACGCAGGAAGTCTGCAGTGCCCTTTGTAGCCTCAATATTGAAACCGAGGTTGTAGAATCGCTCAATAAGTGGCAAAGCTCTCTCCTTATCCTTATCAGCAAGGGTTACAAGCACAGTACCATAGTTCACCACATCCATACCTGATGCCTGGAGCGACTTATAGAGTGCACGGGTCATTGAGTTATCATAACCAATAGCCTCGCCAGTAGACTTCATCTCTGGAGAGAGGTAGGTATCAATACCCTTAATCTTTGCAAATGAGAATGCTGGAGTCTTGATAAAGAAGCGCTTACGCTCACGACCATATACCTCAGTAATTCCCTGCTCCTTAAGGCTATGACCAAGCATAACACGTGTAGCAATCTTTGCCATAGGAACATTGCAAGACTTAGATAGGAATGGAACAGTACGAGATGAACGAGGGTTTACCTCAATAACGTATACCTTGTCCTCATTATCAACGATAAACTGAATGTTGTATAGACCAACAATACCGATAGCCTTACCCAGACGCACTGTATAGTCAATCATCTTCTGCTTAACAGCATCGCTAAGGCTGAATGAAGGATATACGCTGATACTATCTCCAGAGTGGATGCCTGTACGCTCAACGTGCTCCATAATACCTGGGATAAACACATCTGTACCGTCACAAATAGCATCAACCTCAGCCTCCTTACCCATGATATACTTATCTACAAGCACTGGAGAGTCCTCGTTAATCTCTACGGCGTTGTGTAGATAGTGGCGTAGTGCCTGCTCGTTACCTACAATCTGCATTGCTCGACCACCAAGCACGAAACTTGGGCGAACAAGCACAGGATAACCGATAGCCTCAGCAGCGGCAACACCATCCTCAATCTCAGTTACCGCCTTAGCCTGTGGCTGTGGAATACCAACCTCACGCATAATAGCCTCAAAGAGCTTACGGTCCTCAGCCTTATCAATAGCCTCAAGGTCAGTACCGATAATCTTCACTCCCATCTGAACCAGTGGCTTTGCAAGATTAATTGCAGTCTGACCACCGAGGGTAACGATAACGCCCTCTGGGTTCTCATGGTGGATGATATTCATAACATTCTCCACTGTCAGTGGCTCGAAGTAGAGCTTGTCTGATATTGTGTAGTCTGTAGATACTGTCTCAGGGTTGTTGTTAATAATGATAGCCTCGTAGCCAGCCTCGCGGATAGCCCAGATAGCGTGAACAGTAGAGTAGTCAAACTCAACACCCTGACCGATACGAATAGGACCAGAACCGAGAACAACAATCTTCTTGCGGTCAGATACTATAGACTCATTCTGACTCTCATATGTAGAGTAGAAGTATGGAATATATCTGTCAAACTCACCAGAGCATGAGTCGATAATCTTATACACCGGTTTAATATCCATGCTCTCACGCAGTGTAAAGACCTCACTCTCGGTCATACCCCACAACTGACCAATATACTTATCGCCAAAGCCAAGGCGTTTAGCCTCAAGGAGTGTCGCCTTGTCACCCTTATTCTGAGCCACCTTGCGCTCCATGCGCACAATATTCTTAAACTTCTCAAGGAAGAGCATATCTACCTTTGTGCGGTCATAAATCAGCGAGCGGTCAATACCACGACGCAAAAGCTCTGCAATAGCATAAATGCGATCGTCAGTGCCGCGAGTGATGTATGAGAGCATATCCTGAGTTGACATATCGTCAAACTTCTTGTTGTGGATATGACAAACACCAGTCTCAAGTGAGCGAATAGCCTTCAGCAGACTCTCCTCAATAGTTCTACCGATACTCATAGCCTCACCGGTAGCCTTCATCTGTGTACCAAGTTCGTTACTTGCCTCGCTAAACTTGTCAAATGGGAAGCGAGCAACCTTGGTAACGATATAGTCAATAGCAGGCTCGCAGCATGCAGGCATACCCTCAATAAGAATCTCGTCAAGGGTCATACCCACAGCAACCTTAGCTGTTACGCGAGCAATTGGGAAGCCGCTGGCCTTAGATGCAAGGGCAGATGAACGAGAAACGCGTGGATTTACCTCAATAATATAGTACTTAAACGAGAGTGGGTCAAGTGCAAACTGAACATTACAACCACCCTCAATCTTAAGTGCGCGGATAAGCTTAAGTGCACTATCGCGGAGCATCTGGAACTCCTTGTTTGACAGTGTCTGCGCAGGAGCAACAACGATACTATCACCGGTGTGAATACCCACTGGGTCCACATTCTCCATGCTACAGATAGCAATGGCCGTGTCGTTCTTATCACGCATTACCTCAAACTCAATCTCCTTATAGCCCTTGATACTCTTCTCGACGAGTACCTGATGCACTGGAGATACAGCAAGAGCATTACGCATAAGCTCACGAAGCTGCTGCTCGTTATCAGCAAAACCGCCACCAGAACCTCCAAGGGTAAAGGCTGGACGGAGAACTACCGGATAGCTAATCTTCTTCGCTACCTCAACGGCCTCCTCAACAGAGTAGACAATCTCAGATGGAATTACTGGCTCACCGAGCTTGATACAGAGCTCCTTAAACAGCTCACGGTCCTCAGCTTGCTCAATACTCTGGAACGATGTACCAAGAATCTCTACCTGACACTCCTCAAGAATACCCTTCTTGGCGAGCTGCACAGCAAGGTTCAATCCTGTCTGACCACCAAGACCTGGAACAATAGCATCTGGGCGCTCGTAGCGAATAATCTTTGCAACATACTCAAGCTTGAGCGGCTCCATGTACACCTTGTCGGCAATAAATGTGTCGGTCATAATGGTTGCAGGGTTAGAGTTTACGAGGATAACCTCATAACCCTCCTCCTTAAGTGCAAGGCACGCCTGTGTACCTGCATAGTCAAACTCGGCAGCCTGACCGATTACAATCGGACCAGAGCCGATAACCATCACCTTCTTAATATCTGTTCTTTTAGGCATTGCTGTTTCCCTCCATCAGTTTAATGAATTTATCAAAGAGATAGGTGCTATCATTTGCCCCTGGAGCACCCTCAGGGTGGTACTGTACAGAGAAGAGCTTATCTTTACGACTCTCCACTCCTGCAACCATATTATCCAGTACACCAATATGGCTAACCTCAAGACCTGTACCCTCAAGACTCTGAGGCTCGACAGTATACTCAAGGCTCATACCAGTAGTCTCAATACGATTTGTGATTGTATTGCGAATAGGTCGGCTAACGCTGCGGTTACCATTCTGCTGACGCTCACACTTTGCGCCATACGCAAGGGCAACAAGCAGATGACCAAGGCTAATACCCATAATTGGAAGCGTACCCTTCAACTCCTTAATCAACTCTACAACCTCAGGCACACAGTATGGTGAACCTGGGCCATTTGAGATAAGAATACCGTGCGGATTAAATGCACGAATCTCCTCAACTGGAGTGTTATAAGGGACAATAATCACATTACAGCCTCGGCAATTAAGCTCCTCGATAATTGTACGTTTTACACCGCAGTCCACAACCACAACATCATACTTGTGGTTTGGAGTACGAGAGTACCAACGCTTACGGCAGCTAACCTTTGCTACCACATTATTCTGCTCAGGGGTACACTCAATAAGAGCGAGGGCCTCCTCAACACTCATCTGTGCATCAACAATAGCTGCACGCATAACACCCTTATCGCGCAAGGTTAGAGTTAAGGCACGAGTATCAATGCCGCAGATACCAGGGATTGAGTTCTCCTCCATCACCTCCGCAATAGTCTTGGTAAAGCGGAAGTTACTTGGAGTTGTGCAGTACTCACGCACCACTAACGCTCCGAGAGCCAACTGCTTAGACTCAAAATCCTCATCGGCAATACCGTAGTTGCCAATTACTGGGTAGGTCATAACAACCATCTGGTCTGCATATCCAGGATCTGAAAGAATCTCCTGATAGCCGACTACAGAGGTGTTGAAAACGATGTCGCAGACAGCAGTACGATTAGCACCAAAGCCATAACCGTAGAACTGCTCGCCACTCTGCAATACTAATTTTTTGTCGGGTTGTGTCATTTGTATATTATTATTGTTTAATTTCTTACGCTTTCCAAACTACTTTACCTCCATACAGTGTAAGCACGCACTGTCCGTATAGCTTCCAACCCTCAAATGGAGTAGCCTTACCCATTGAGAGGAAGTTGTTTGTATCTACAGTAAATGGGGTAGTGATGTCAAAAATTGCTATATCGGCTCTTTCACCCTCCATAAGTGCTCCACCGAGGTTAAATATACGACGAGGATTCTCTGTCATTAGCTCAATAGCCTTCTCTACGGAGATTACACCCTCACGTACAAGTTTTGTATAGATAACTGCAAAACTGGTCTCAAGGCCAACAACGCCCATGGCGCTACCTGCAAGACCTTTGCCTTTCTGCTCAGCAGTATGAGGTGCATGGTCGGTAGCAATAACCTCTATAGTACCATCCTTGATACCCTCAATAAGTGCAGCACGGTCTACGGCAGAGCGAATAGGTGGATTCATCTTGAATCGACCATTCTCCTCAATATCCATATCGGTCATAGTAAGGTAATGCGGACCAGTCTCACCAGTCATAGGCAATCCGCGACGCTTAGCCTCTCGCAGAGCCTCTACGCTACCGGCTGCAGACATATGGCAGATGTGATAACGACAACCACTCTGTGCAACAAGCTCAGTATCGCGAACAATTGGTCCCCACTCACTCTGTGAACATATACCCTTATGGTTGTGCGCCGCTGCATACTCTCCATCGTGAATGTATCCACCGAATAGTAGGCTCTCATCCTCACAATGAGCAGCCAAGATTCCACCCTCAGCAGCTATCTGCTTCATTGCTTCAAGCATTGTCTGCTCACTCTGCACGCCACTACCATCATCCGTAAAACCAACACAATGTGGCATTAATGCCTTAACATCGACAACCTCATCACCACTTCTGCCAGTTGTGATAGTCGCAAAAGGTCGCACCTCAATCAGCGCAGTGCGGTCAATAATATCCTGCTGAATGGCAACATTCTCTACCGTATCGGGCGCAGGGTTGAGATTTGGCATTGAACAGACGGTAGTAAAACCGCCATGAGCAGCCGCTGCTGTACCCGTAGCGATAGTCTCCTTTTCAGAGAAACCAGGCTCACGAAGATGCACATGAACATCAGCAAGTCCATAGCTTACGATACAACCCGAAGCGTCAAAAATTTCGGTATTATCATCAGCCTCAACATGCTCCGCAATACGCACAATTACACCGTTCTCAACAAGTACATCTGCCACAACAGAACAACCATTGCGAACCACAGTACCACTCTTTATCAGCAATTTACCACTATCCATAACCTACACTATAAAAAACAAGCGACCCTATAAGGTCGCTTGATAAGTAGACAATAAATCTGAAACAGAGAAACATGCACCCCAATTTTGAGGCTGTAACACGGGCGGTATGTAATTATTAACTCTCACCGTTGGACTCTGTTTATTGTGTGCAAAGATAGTAAAACTTATCTAATCCACCAAACTTTAGCGTGGTAAAATTGTATATTTTAACTTCGCATATGCTCTTTCTACCTTAGCCAAAGCCTTCTCCACGTCCTCATCGATTGCAAGGATAACTCCAAAGCGACGGTGACCCACAACCTCAGGCTTTCCAAAGAGGCGAATCTGAACGCCCTCCTCAGCAACTACCTCATCAAGATTCTCAAAGACAACCTTATCGCTATCACCCTCTACAACAATAGCCTTAGAGGCACTTGCGCCATAGAAACGTACACTTGGAATAGGCAGACCTATCACCGCACGAGCATGGAGAGCAAACTCAGAAAGGTCCTGAGAAATCATCGTAACCATACCTGTATCGTGTGGACGAGGAGATACCTCACTAAAGATAACCTCATCACCCTTAATAAACATCTCAACGCCAAAGATTCCATAGCCACCAAGTGCGCCGGTAATCTTGTGAGCAATCTCTTTTGCCTTAGCCTTTGCAATTTCACTCATAGGCTGTGGCTGCCAAGACTCACGATAGTCGCCATCAACCTGGTGGTGACCAATAGGCTCAAGAATAGTTGTGCCAGCGCTGTGGCGAACAGTAAGCATAGTAATCTCATAGTCAAAATCGACAAATCGCTCAACAATCACACGACCAGCACCTGCGCGACCACCCTCCTGAGCAATAGTCCACGACTTCTCAACGTCAGCCTCGCACTTTACTGTACTCTGGCCATGGCCCGAAGAGCTCATAATTGGTTTCACAACACACGGAATACCCACCTCGGCAATAGCAGATAGATACTCCTCCTTAGTCTCGGCAAAGCGGTAGAAAGATGTTGGCAGACCAAGCTCCTCAGCAGCAAGGCGACGAATACCCTCACGATTCATTGTAAGCAGTGCCGCCTTAGCAGTTGGGGTAACGCTATAACCCTCAGCCTCAAGCTCTACAAGGGTAGGGGTGGCAATAGCCTCCACCTCTGGAATGATATAATCAGGCTTCTCGGCCTCAATAACCTCACGAAGCGCAGCACCGTCTAACATTGAAAAGACATAGCTCTTGTTTGCCACCTGCATTGCTGGCGCATTTGCATATCTATCGCAAGCAATAACCTCACTGCCATATCGCTGCAACTCAATTGCAACCTCCTTACCAAGCTCACCAGAGCCACAAAGTAGAGCCTTCTTGCCCACTGCCGTCATTGGCGTACCAATCTTTACCATATTTATTTTAAGAATAAGTTATATTTTTGACAAAGATAGTAAAAGGATAACTGTTTTGCAAATGTAGTGCATAAAATGGCTGCTTTTGTTGTTGATAGTTGCTGAAATTTGACTACCTTTGCTACAGATATGAATGAATTTGTACCACATAATATAGATGCAGAGGAGTCGTTTGAGAGTCATCTGCTTGGAGATGTTAAAGCAGGATTTCCTTCACCTGCTGAGGATATAGGCGAGAAGTTGGACCTTATTAAGTTACTTGTCAAGCACAAGGCTTCAACATTCTTCTTTCGTGTAAGTGGCGTATCGATGGTAGATGCCACGTTGGATGAGGGAGATATTATTATTGTGGATAGGGCCATTGACCCATACAACAACTGCAAAGCTGTTTGTTTCATCGATGGAGAGTACACCGTCAAGCGTGTTGAGATGGGGGAGAATGGTGTGCGTCTTATGCCTGCCAATGAACTGAATACCAACTATAAACCTATTGAGGTTACACCAGAAAATAATTTTATCATCTGGGGCGTTGTAACCTACACAATCAAGAAGATGTAGCTATGATAAAGTTGTTACTTTTTGTTGGTCTTGGCAGCTTTTGTGGCGGAGCACTCAGATACTACATTTCGACACTGATGAAGTCTATGTGCTGCCAGGGATTCCCGTGGGGAACACTATCGATAAACCTTGTGGGTTGCCTACTTATAGGTCTACTGTTGGGCATTTTCAGTAGGTGCGGAGTGCAGGGCAACTCGTGGTCGCTACTACTCACCGTGGGCTTCTGCGGTGGCTTTACCACATTCTCCACCTTCGCAAACGAGAGCCTGCAGATGTTTCAAAGTGGAAATACACTTAATCTTGTAGTCTATATTCTCACAAGTGTTGTCATAGGCATTGCCCTTGTAGCACTTGGCTATTGGTTAGCTAAATAGATATGAAAACGCTCAGTAAAAATGCTCTAATAGGATATCCCGCAGGTATCATTACCGGTATAACATACGGATTAAATCCTCTATTTGGTATGCCCTTAATGAATAAGGGTGTGAAGGTTGATTCTATACTATTTTTTCGTTATGGAATTGCGGTATTGGTACTCGGAGCTATACTTTTATGCGATAAGCACAGCTTCAAAATCAGCCTAAAGCAGGCTGGCGTATTGCTTGTGTTGGGAGTGCTATACACCATGAGTAGTATATTCCTTTTCGAGGCATACAAGTATATCCCATCAGGCTTGGCGACAACGCTTATATTCCTATACCCTGTGCTTGTGGCACTAATTATGGTATTTTTGCGTGTAGTACCCTCCTGGCAGGTATGGCTTGCTATTGCAGCGACCTTTGTGGGTGTTATTATTATGACACAAAGCAACTCGTCGCAAGAGATAAATCCTATTGGCGTATTATTATCGCTTGGCTCAGCAATGGCCTATGCGTTATTCATAGTCATAATCAATCGCAGTAAGGTGATTAGTGAGATATCAAACTCTCTGCTCACATTCTACGCATTGTTAGTAGGCGCGGTTATATTCTTTGTGCGCACAGCTCTATCTGGTGGAGATATTATGGCGGGGATTGACAGCAATTTGGATTGGCTCAATTTAGTAGGTCTTGCCATACTTCCAACAATTGTATCTACCGCAACACTTGCAGTGGCCACACGAAACATCGGAGCTACAAAAGCATCTGTGCTTGGCGTATTTGAGCCTATCACCGCAATACTTGTCGGCACACTCGTCTTTGGCGAGGCTCTGACTAGCAACATTATAATAGGCATACTTATAGCAATGGTTGCCGTAACATTTATGATTATTTCAACAAAGAGATAGGTTTATGTTCGCCCTTGCCGACTGCAATAACTTCTTTGCCTCTTGCGAGCGAGTGTTCCGTCCCGACTTACAAGGCAAGCCCGTCATTGTTCTATCCAACAATGATGGCTGCGCTATTGCCAGAAGTAATGAAGCAAAGGCATTGGGTATAAAGATGGGTGATCCGTTTTTCAAAATCCGAGATATTGTCAAGAGGCACAATGTCGCCGTCTTCTCCGGCAATATGGCCCTCTATGGCGATATGTCCCAAAGAGTCCGTTGGGTATTGGAAGAGTTCGCTCCAAGTATCGAGGTT
>CAJGDC010000048.1 GCA_904502005.1 uncultured Alistipes sp. | reverse complement strand
AGCAAGACCCTTCTTGTTAATTGTTTTGATTCCGGCAGCTGATACCTTCAAGGTGATCCAGCGACCCTCCTCCTCAGACCAGAAACGCTTAGTCTTCAAGTTTGGATTGAACTTGCGCTTGGTCTTGTGGTTCGAGTGTGAAACGTTGTTTCCCACAATCGCAACCTTGCCTGTGATTTCGCAAACTTTCATTTTTGTTAATGTGTTTTAATTATTCTCTACGGGATTATCCCATAGAGCGTGCAAATATACGAACTTTTTAACAAATAACAACCATATCACCCTTTTTTTCTTGTTTTTTTACATTTTTTGCAACTTTTGGCGGTTGTATAATAAAAATTAGTATATTTGTAGTATATTTGGTAAACTATAAACGAATTGAAGACAATGCAGTATAAGAGAATTCTACTAAAATTGAGTGGCGAGTCGCTCCAGGGAGAGCAGAAATATGGTATCTCAATGGAGCAGCTCCGCAGCTATGCCGTGCAGATTAAGCATGCCGTAGAGATGGGCGTGCAGATTGGTATCGTTATTGGTGGCGGTAATATATTCCGCGGTCTGCAGGGTGCTAAGCGTGGCTTTGACCGCGTAAAGGGCGACCAGATGGGTATGCTTGCCACAATTATCAACTCACTCGGTCTGCAGGCTGTGCTCGCTGATGAGGGTGTGAAGTGTAAGGTGCTCACATCTATCCGCATGGAGCCTATCGGTGAGTACTACTCAAAGGATAAGGCGTTGGAGTATCTCAATGCCGGCTATGTAGTCATTATCGGTGGTGGAACGTCAAACCCATACTTCTCGACTGATACAGCATCTGCATTGCGTGGTATAGAGATTGAGGCAGACGGATTCTTTAAGGGTACTCGTGTAGATGGCATCTACACTGCCGACCCAGAGAAGGACCCTACAGCTGTAAAGTTTGACACTATAACCTTTGATGAGGTATATACTCGTAACCTCAAGATTATGGATATGACAGCCTTTACACTCTGCAAGGAGAATGGGCTGAACATCATTGTTTTTGATATGGATACTCCTGGAAACCTTCAGAAGGTGCTTGAGGGTGAGAATATTGGAACTTTAGTACACAAATAGTTATGAGAACACAAAGACAAAAGAAGAATAATCTAACTCTTATACTTATGTTGGTTGTAACACTCGCTCTGCTGGCTCTAATGTTCCTTTGGAACCCAACAGAGGCTAAGGCTGTTCCTGCACCGCAGAGTCAGGAGCAGATTGAGGCATCAACAATAGCTAAGCAGGGCACTGAAGCTCCCGATTTTAAGGTTGAGATGTTTGATGGCAAGAGTATTCGTCTCTCAGACTTGCGCGGCAAGGTTGTGCTTGTGAACTTCTGGGCAACATGGTGTCCTCCGTGCCGTGAGGAGCTTACTCGTGTGCAGAAGGAGATTATTGACCGCTTTGCGGGTCAGGAGTTTGTGTTCCTTCCAATTTCACGTGGCGAGGAGCTACATACTGTTGAGGCATTCCGTAAGCGTATGGGTTACACATTCCCTATGGGCCTTGACCCAGACCAGAGAATCTTCCGTCGCTATGCTACAAACTATATCCCTCGCAACTTCCTTATTGACCGTGATGGTAAGGTTGTTCTGGCAAGCATCGGATACGATAAGGCTGAGTTTGCTCACCTTATAGAGACAATCGAAAAGACAATTAACAATAAATAATAACTACAATGGATACCAAGACTATTTTGGCTGATGCGTCTGCAAGAATGCAGCGTTCAGTAGACTTCCTTGAGGAGACACTGCTCAATATTCGCGCAGGTAAGGCCTCTACAAATGTGCTTAATGGCGTTTTTGTTGACTACTATGGCTCACAGACTCCAGTGTCAGGTGTTGCTAGTGTGACTGTGCCTGATGCAAAGACTATCCTTATCCAGCCATGGGATAAGAATATGATTCGCCTGATTGAGAAGGCAATCATCGACTCAAATATCGGTCTTACACCGTCAAACAATGGTGAGACTATCCGCCTCTCTATTCCACCACTTACTGAGGAGCGTCGTAAGGAGCTTGTTAAGCAGTCTAAGGGTGAGGTTGAGAATGCTCGTATCTCTATCCGTAATGCACGCCGTGATGCTGTTGAGGCATTCAAGAAGGCTATTAAGGAGGGTATGCCTGAGGATGAGAGTAAGGATGGCGAGAGCCAGGTTCAGAAGCTTCTTGAGAAGTACAGCAAGATGATTGATGCTGCCTTTGAGAAGAAGGAGAAGGAGATTATGACAGTATAGCAATAAAATGGCTACAAACCATTTGTGCTGAAATTGTAAATTGATGCATAAATAAATAGACCTCACTACTCAGTGAGGTCTATTTATTTGTCCTTTTCAGCTCTTTAGAATAGGCTGTTAAGCTTCTCAATAAGCTTCTCGCCACGGAGGTTCTTAGCGATAATCTCGCCGTTTGAGCAGTCGATAAGGAAGTTTGTAGGGATGCTCTCAACAACATACTCCTCAGCTGCTGCGTTGTTGAAGCTCTCAAGAAGGCTAACATTCACCCACTTCATATTCTGCTTCTTAATTGCACCCTTCCATGCATCAGCATTGCGGTCAAAAGAGACACCGTAAATCTCAAAGCCCTTCTTGCTATACTTTGCGTATGCCTCCTTAAGGAATGGCATCTCGCCCATGCATGGACCGCACCATGAAGCCCAGAAGTCAAGAAGAACATACTTGTTACCCTTCTTCTCAACTACGCTCTGGAGTGAAACGGTCTCACCCTCTGGAGTTGGCTGCTCAATATTAATATAGGTAGGGGTGAAGTCGCTACCCTCAGCCTTAGGCTCTGTGCGCATCTTGCGAGCAGCCTTATCAAGAGCCTTCTGAACTACTGGCAGCGCCTTCATAGGCTCTGGAAGTTTGTTAAGCTCGGCAGTCATCTCTGCCGCAGAGAGCTCATAACCCTTGTTCTCAATAAAGAGGATAACACCAAAGATATTCTCAATATTAGCCTCGATAGCCTTATCGCTATAAGCGTAGTACTCCTCACGCAGAGCCTCGCGCTGCTCATCATCAGCAGCCTGAGCATAGCGCTGGTTAAATGCGGTCATGTCTGCATTGTACTGGTTGTATGCGTCGTTTGCAGGTGTACCTGAAGCAACTACAGAGCTATCTGCAACATTACCAGAAACGGTAATCTTACCATCCTCAGTAAATACAGCTGTTACCACCTCGTTTGCTGTGCGGATAGCATAATATGCAGCTGTTGGCTCGTCAATGTTGAATACGAACTTGCCGCTCTTAATCTCGGTGCTATCTACAAGTGCCTTGCCACGACCAGGCTCAGCAAGGTAGATCATACCATCCTCAATACCAAGAACATCGCCACTGATAACAGTTCTGTGGTTGTTGCAGCCTACAGCTACTGCTGCTACTGCCAAAATTGCAAAAATTTTTCTCATTGTTATTCTGTTTTAGTTGTTTGTAAACTCATCTTTAAGTCTTGTATAGCCTTTGTCCTCTGCATCGCTGGCGAGAGTCGCGAGATATACTTGCTCTTCAGCTCGTCACTAAAGCGGTTGCCACTGAGGGTTAGCATATATACGCTGGCAAAGTTATTCAGGTTGCGCTCTATAATCTTTGTAACAAGCTTGTCATAGCTCTGGTTTATCTGCTTACGCTCCTGGGCTGAGAAGGCAAAATCATTGCGCTCACGCAGTTCCATACCGCGAATTACAAAGTCGCGCATGGCGTTATTACCCTTTGTGCCACTTACTATAAGTCCACCAGTAGGGCTGTTGTCATCTTCGGTGACAGTTACAGTCCCTGCCTCAAGAATCACTGGAGCGAAACGAGTGGTGGCAAATGGGTCGCTTAAGTTTGTGCTACCAATGTTGCGCATTGGAATCAGCGAATCAATCTCACCCTCAAAGCGATAGCGTCCAGCTACAACCTCTGCCGAGTCCACCACGTCGTATCCACTAAAGAGGTAGTAGAATCCATCAGACTTTGATGTAGTACCCTCAATAGTGTATCTATTGCCTGTTGGTGTACAGCCGCAAAGTAGTAGTATGGCTGCTATAATTATCCCCTTCATTACTCCTTCTCTGAAAGTTCGGCAACAGTTTTCTCGAGGTTTCTTAACTTGCGAGCAAGCTCAGGAAGCTCCTTGAACACTGCAAAGCTGCGGTAGTAACCCAACCCTTTGAGAGCCGGAGAACCAAAACGCACCTCGCCTGATGGAACATCGCGGTCAATACCACTCTGTGAGCCAATCTTAACGTTGTCGCCAATGGTAATGTGGTCAGCAATACCAACCTGACCTGCAAGGAAACAGTTCTTACCTACCTTTGATGTGCCTGCGATACCCATTTGTGCCGACGAAACGGTATTCTCGCCAATCTGCACGTTGTGACCTACCTGAATAAGGTTGTCGAGTTTTACCCCACGGTGGATAATTGTTGAGTCGGTCTTTGCGCGATCGATACATGTGTTTGCACCAATCTCAACGTCGTCCTCAATAATTACATTACCAAGCTGTGGAATCTTGTCAAAGCCTCCTGCTGCATTTGGTGCAAAACCGAAGCCGTCAGCACCGATTACTGCACCTGCATGGATAATACAGCGACTACCGATAACGCAGCCCTCGTAGATTGATACGCGAGGGTAGAGTGTAGTTCCAGCTCCTACCTTTACATTGTCACCCACATAGCAGTGAGGGTAAATCTTTGCACCATCGCCAATAACAGCGCCAGCCTCAATAACGGCAAAATCACCGATGTAGCAGTTCTGGCCAATGGTCGCTTTCTCAGAGATTGATGCACGCTGTGAAACGCCACTCTTCTGAGGCTTCATTGCCTGATACATCTGTAGTAGCTGAAGCACGCAAGCACCAACATTATCTACCTTGATAAGTGTTGCTGCAACCTCCTGCTTGGGCTCAAAAGACTTGTCTACCAGTACGATAGAACACTGAGTTGTATAGAGGTACTGCTCATATTTTGGGTTTGAAAGATAGGCAAGACCACCCTGCTTGCCATCCTCAATAGAGGATACTGTGTGTACGGCGGCATTCTTGTCACCAACCACCTCACCGGAAACCAGTCCGGCAATCATCTCTGCTGTAAATTGCATTTTATATCTGTTTTTTAATTCTCTAAATAGTTTGTAATATCAATCCCCTCGGGCATGAACTCTGACACGTCGTGGTTAAACGACAGTAGCTCGCGTACGATGCTTGAAGAGATATGCGCATACTCGTCTGGGGTTACGAGCATCACCGTCGTAATCTCGGGGAATAGTCGGCGATTTGTAGCCTCAATTGAGCGCTCAAAGTTAAAGTCTGTGGTGTTTCTAATGCCACGAATCATCGCCACCGCACCACACTGACGGGCAAAGTCGCCTGTAAGTGTGCTGTACGAAGTGACCTCCACGCGGCTATCTGTAGCATAGCGGTCTGCGATAAGTTTTACCCTCTGCTCTACTGTTAGTAGCCCACGCTTTGATATATTATCTCCTACAGCTATAATAACCTTGTCAAAGAGACGTAGGGCACTCTCTACAAGTGCCTCATGCCCCCTTGTAAATGGGTCAAAAGATCCGGGAAATAGTGCAATTCTCTCCATAATAGCTACAAAGGTAATAATAAATTTTAGAAGCTCATTAAATTTGCCTACAAATTCTTATTGGACTACCACTTGATTCACTAAATTTACACCTGCTTTCTGATTTATTGCGCGTGCAAGGGCGTCTCGCTGCATCATCAGCTCTGTACGAATAACAGCAGAGGTGACATGCACATATAGAGTGCCCTTTACAAGCCTTACCTGACGAGTCTGCTCGGCCACCATAGGTCCGACAACCTTACGCCAAGTATCTGGAAGGGCTCCTTCGGCAATCTTTGCTGCTATATTTGGACTCTTAAATAGTTGGTCAAGTAGTTCGCCAATTGTCTGTGGTTCAGTTCTTTTCATTATTCTAATACCTTACCGTAGGTTACATCAAAGAGTTTATACTCAGCTCCACTGCTCTCGAGCAGTCGCTCCATACGCTCATGGCTGCAGTCGGTGATAACTATTTGCCCAAAAGTATTGCCAGATACGAGCGAAATAAGCTCCGCAACACGACTCTCGTCAAGCTTGTCAAATACATCGTCAAGAAGTAGTATCGGTGTTTTGCCCGTCTGCTCAGCAATTATCTGATACTGAGCAAGTTTGAGGGCTATGATAAAGGACTTTTGTTGACCCTGTGAGCCGTACTTGCGTAGTGGTACGTTGCCAATTGTAAAGTTTATATCGTCGCGCTGAACGCCTACAGTGGTATATCCCAAAATGCAATCCTTCTGACGGCAGTCAAGTAGTAGTTCGCTCAGTGAGCCATCTAAAAGGTCAGACTCGTAGTCAAGCCAAACTGTCTCGCGGTCACCAGAGAGTATCTTATAATACTCTGCCACAATAGGTTGCAGGCGCTCAACCATCTCGCGTCTACGCTCAAAAATCTTCACGGCTGCCGATTCAAGTTGCATGTCGTAGATTAACAACATCTGCTCGTCTGAGCCAATTTTGAGATATTTATTGCGCTCGGCAAGTGCTGTGTTATAGCGGATGACGTTAGCGAGATAGTCGTGGTCAAACTGAGATATAAAGGCATTGATGTACTTGCGGCGCTCTTCGGCGCTGTCACTAATAAGCATTGAGTCTGCAGGCGAAACAATCACCGTAGGTATAAAACCTATGTGGTCAGAGAAGCGTTCGTATGCCTTGCCGTTACGCTTTATAACCTTCTGAGAACCACGTGCGTATGTGCAGACAATCTGCTCGCGACGTTGTTGGTCGTTGATAAATGTGCCATCAATGATAAAGCTATCCTGCCCGTGGAGTACGCACTGTCGGTCACTCATGCCGATTGCCGACTTGCACATAGAGAGATAGTAGATGGCATCTATGATGTTTGTCTTGCACGTTCCATTATCTCCGACAAAGCAGTTTATGCCAGGCTCAAAGATTATCTGTTGCTCGGGCAGATTCTTAAAGTTTATCAGAGAGAGTTTGTTTATATACATAGTAGCCTATAAAATCTTATATTTCCGTCTCAAAGTTACGAAAATATGCTGAACAAAATATATTTTTCAAAAAAAAGTATAGAAATTATGGATTATTGATTAAAAAATCTTACTTTTGCAGTTTGAAGGCAAAAAATAACCGAAAAGAGTAAAATACGAATTATAAAAAATAAAAATTATGGCAAAAATTGAGAATCAGCAGGAGGCAGCAGTTGTCGAGGCTGTAAGCAAGACAGAGCAGTTTTTTCAGCAGAACGGCAAGAATGTCGTTATTGCACTTGTAGTAGTTGTGCTTTTGGTAGTTGGTGGTTACCTCTACAAGAGCCTTGTTATTGATAACAACGAGCAGAAGGCTTCAGAGATGATTGTTGAGGCTCAGGACCGCTTTGCTGGTGAGAATCCAGACTTCGCTCTTGCACTTAATGGCGACGAGAATGGCGCAGGTTTCCTTGAGGTAGCTGAGCAGTATGGCTCTACAGCTGCTGGTAACATCGCAAATCACTATGCAGGTATCTGCTACCTTCGTCTTGGCGATCTTGAGAATGCAGAGAAGTATCTTGCACAGTATGACGCAGTAGACGAGCTCGCTGGTGAGGTTGTAAATGCTCAGAATCTCGGTCTTCGTGGTGATATTGCTGTTGAGAAGGGTGAGTATGAGGCAGCAGTTGCTCTTTATAAGAAGGCTGTAGCTGCATCTGAGAATATCTTCACAGCTCCACTCTACCTCTACAAGCAGGTACTTGCTTATGCAGCTCTTGGTAATAAGGCAGAGGCTCAGAAGTGCTTTGAGGCCCTTCAGTCTAACTATCCAATGTCTGCAGAGGTACGCGACGCAGAGAAGGTACTCGGTAGCTTCTAGTCACTACTTCACTTGGCTTAGAGAGTTGGGAGTGCGCTCTCAACTCTCTTATCTTTTTAATGTAAACAGACTTATATATTATATAGTATGATCTCTCCATCGGAAATAAAGGTTGGTATTGTTGCAGAGCAGGGTCTTGATATTTGGTCAGAGCTTACTTGCTTGCGACAGAGTGGATGTTGTGACGAGAATATCGTTGTTAAGTATGTTCCACCATTTCAGTTGGCACTTGGTGCACTCTTTTTTGCCGAGTATACCGATGTGGATTGTACTATAGTAATCGGTCGCGAGTATAACGAGGCTGTCGCAACGGCATTGCTGAATCTTCAGATTCAGTGGAATATGCCTATTGATTATGCCCAACATCCGGCCCTTGACTGTGAGGCGGTTATTCGCATGGTGCAGCTTCAGAGTGATATGGCAGAGAAGGCGGGGGCATTGCAGGATAATAAGGTGCAACACAGTAGCTGTTAGTTGTTGGCTATTAGCTTTTTAGAGGAACAGACTTCGTCTGAAAGTGTTTATTCGGATTTAGGTTGCTGCCGCAGGCAGTGAAAGAGAAAATAGAGTCTAACACTCAAGCTTGCTTGAAGGTGTAAAGACTCTATTTTTTATTTCAATAACTCGCAGAGTTACCCTAAATCCGCATCAGCACGGAAGCGAAACAAAGTTTCGCCAAGAGTTTTTGGGGCGCCTTTTTGCAAAAAGGCGCGGTACACGCTTTCTGCGTCAGCTAATACCCCAGTTCGGCTTGGAGGCGAGCAATCTCCTCGGCGGGAACGGCTTGGAGGGTTTTGCAAGGGGTGTCGCGGGCGATGGTGTAGCACATAATCTGCTTTGGGCGTATGCGCTCTAAGGCTTCGCGTAGGGCGGATATATGTTCAGGGGTTGTGTTGTCAATCTGTTTACCATTATACTCACCTCGCAAGAACATTATCTGCACAATCAGGTTGCCCTCAAAGGCTGCCAATTGGTCAATCACCTCTTCTACGGCGTAGTGGCAGCAGGGCTTGTTCATCTCAATTACAGTGCTGTCAATAGCAGCATCAAGCTTTAGTATATTGTTATCTACACGCTTTAGCGCACGCACAACATCTTGGCGGTGGAGCTGTGTGGCGTTGCTTAGTACCGAAATCTTTGCTTTTGGAGCGTATTTATCTCTTAAGGCTGTAGTATCCTCAATTACACCCTCAAAGTCGGGGTGGAGCGTAGGCTCGCCATTGCCTGCAAAGGTTATAACATCTGGCAGAACGCCGTCGGCAGACATCTGTATGAGGCGGCTCTCAAGGGCGGCTGCGACATCCTCGCGCCTGTTGAAACCCTCTTTGCCCCTGTTGTCGTCATTCCAACCGCACTCGCAGTATATGCAGTCAAAGGTGCAGAGTTTACTGTGTAGCGGCAGTAGGTTTACGCCTAACGATACGCCGAGTCGTCGTGAGTGTACCGGACCGTAAACTATCTGTGGATATAGAGCTGTCATTGTATTGTAAATAATTTTCTACAAATGTAGCGATTTTTTTCAAAGATTAGACTATCTTTGTAACCAAACAAACCTAAAAAACTATGAAAAAGTTCTTTCTTACATTTGCAGTTGCAATTGCGGCGCTATTTTCTATTCAGGCAGCTGAGCCGGTAAAGATTATCTTTGATACTGATATGGGTAACGATGTGGACGATGTTGTCGCCCTTGATATGTTATATAAGTATGTGGATGAGGGGACAGTTGACCTTCTTGGCATACTTTCAAGTAAGCGCGAATTGGGAAGTATCAAATTTATTGATGCGATGAACACAATTTATGGTCATCCGAATATCCCTATTGGAATAGCGAAAACCTACCCAGAGGAGAACTATGTCTGCATAGACAAAAAGCTAAACTATGCGGACTATACTGTTGCCAAGTATAACTACCCTCATACTATCAAAGATTGGGATGCTGTTGAGGATGGTTATAAGCTTCTTCGCCGTCTGTTGAGCAAGCAGGAGGATAAGAGTGTCACACTTGTTGTGGTGGGATTCTCTACTAACTTGGTGCGTATGCTCGACTCTAAGGCTGATGAGTATTCGCAGCTTGATGGTAAGAGCCTGCTGGCGAAGAAATTGGATAAGGTTGTAATCATGGCGGGTAACTTCCACGAGAAGAAAAAGGAGTATAATGTATGGAACGACCACTTCGCAGCTGTGCGCTTCTTTGCTGAGTGTCCGGTGCCAATGTTGTTTAGCGATGTGGTGCTTGGTAAGAGCGTTTTGTATCCTTATCAAACTGTGTATGAGGGATTTAAGTATTTTGAAAATCATCCACTTGTAACCTCTTTCCACTACTATCAGCAGATGCCGTATAACCGTCCGTTGTGGGATCCAACAGCAGTTCTGTTTGCTGCTGAGGGACATAAGGGCTATGCCTCATTGTCTAAGAGGGGTTATGTGACTGTTGACTATAAATCTGTTACCGAGTTTACTGTTGACAAGCACTCGAATCGTCAGTACTACTTGGTCAATGATGCCCAAAGAATGGCAATTGTTCGCCGAGTTGTTGAGCTAACGATGCGTGCTCCAAAAAATCCTTATCAGCAGAAATAGCCCTAGAGCTTACTCTGGCGGTGTTTTGGTGTTAATGTTAACAATTTGTCAAAAATTATCTGGCGAAAAGTTTGGATAATTGGCGGTTTTGTCACTAAATTTGTGCAACAAAATATCAGAATTAAGTAGTCTCTTTCGGGAGACTATTTTCGCCTAGATACAAAAACAAATAAATAAAACTGATATATTATGAATAAATCGCCTAAAAAGGTAGAGTATGCCACAGCTGTAGCCGCCGCCAAAGAGTATTTTGGTGGTGATGAACTTGCAGCAACAGTCTGGGTGAGCAAGTATGCTCTCAAGGACTCTTTTGGTAATATCTACGAGTCATCTCCTGTTCAGATGCACGAGCGTATTGCATTGGAGCTGGAGCGCATTGAGAACAAGTATCCTAACCCACTCTCTTATGCTCAGATTTTTGAGTTGCTTGACCACTTCCGCTATGTTATTCCACAGGGTGGTCCAATGACAGGTATTGGAAACAACTTCCAGGTAGCATCGCTCTCTAACTGCTTTGTTATCGGACACAGAAATCCGGCAGACTCTTATGGCGGTATTTTCCGTATGGATGAGGAGCAGGTACAGCTTATGAAGCGTCGTGGTGGCGTGGGTCATGACCTCTCGCACATCCGTCCTGCTGGTAGCCCGGTGCTCAACTCTGCACTCACCTCTACAGGTATTGTGCCATTTATGGAGCGTTACTCAAACTCTACTCGCGAGGTTGCTCAGGATGGCCGTCGTGGTGCGCTGATGCTCTCGCTCTCTATCAAGCACCCTGATGCAGAGAACTTTATCGATGCAAAACTCGATACTAATAAGGTTACTGGCGCAAATGTATCTATCAAGATTGATGATGAGTTTATGCGCTCAGTAATTGAGGGTCGTACATATACTCAGCAGTTCCCAATTGGCTCTGCCGAGCCTAAGTATGTTCAGAATATCGACGCTCGCAAGCTCTGGGCAAAGATTATCCACAATGCATGGAAGTCTGCCGAGCCAGGAGTGCTCTTCTGGGATACAATTCTTAGAGAGAGTGTGCCTGATTGTTATGCTGATCAGGGCTTTACCACTGTCTCTACAAACCCTTGTGGTGAGATTCCACTCTGCCCATATGATAGCTGCCGACTGTTGGCTATCAACCTATTCAGCTATGTAGAGAATCCATTCACCAAGGAGGCGTCATTCAACTTTGACCTCTTCAAGGAGCATATCCATAAGGCTATGCACCTGATGGATGACATTATCGACCTTGAGCTTGAGAAGGTAGATCTTATAATTGAGAAGATTCAGTCTGACCCTGAGGATCTTGATGTTCGTCAGGTGGAGATTAACCTATGGAATAAGATTAAGGCGATGGCTCTTAAGGGTCGTCGTACAGGTCTGGGTATTACTGCAGAGGGTGATATGCTTGCAGCGCTCGGATTGCGCTATGGCTCGGAGAAGGCCCTTAAGTTTGCCGTTGAGGTGCACAAGACACTTGCTGTTGAGGCTTACCGCGCATCAGTTTTGATGGCTCGTGACCGCGGTGCATTTGAGGTCTTTGATGCAGAGAAGGAGAAGAATAATCCTATGATTAACCGTCTGCGTGAGGCTGATAGTTCACTGTATGAGGATATGCTCAAGTATGGTCGTCGTAATATTGCTATGCTTACTATCGCTCCTACTGGAACCACTTCACTCATGTCTCAGACAACCTCTGGTATTGAGCCGGCGTTCCGCCCAGTGTATAAGCGTCGTCGTAAGATTAATCCATCTGATAAGAACTTCGTTGCTACATTTGTTGATGAGCAGGGTAATGCATTTGAGGAGTATAATGTATACCACCACAAGTTTATCGATTGGCTTACAATCAACGGTTATGATACCTCTCGCCTTCAGACAATCTCTGACGAGGAGCTTGAGAAGTGGGTAGCTGCATCGCCATATAACCGTGCTACTGCAAACGATATTGACTGGGTGGCAAAGGTGCGCATGCAGGGTGCAATTCAGAAGTGGGTAGACCACTCAATCTCTGTGACTGTAAACCTTCCAAATAATGTCTCTGAGGAGCTTGTTGCCGATGTATATCGTACAGCTTGGGAGAGTGGCTGTAAGGGTGTTACTGTCTACCGTGACGGTTGCCGTGCAGGTGTGCTTGTAGATAAGAAGTCTAAGAAGGAGCAGCCAAAGTGCGAGGAGCCTACTCAGTCTAACCGCCGACCAAAGTCACTGCCTGCAGAGGTCGTTCGCTTTAAGAACGGCAAGGAGGATTGGATTGCCTTTATCGGTCTGCATGAGGGTCACCCTTATGAGATTTTCACCGGTAAGATTGAGGATGATGCAATGTACATCCCTCCAAAGATTACTAAGGGTAACATCCTGAAGGTTCGCGAGGAGGATGGTACTAAGCGCTACGACTTCCAGTACACTGACCGCTATGGTTATACAAATACAATCGGTGGTATTTCACGCCTCTTTAATGAGAGCTTCTGGAACTACGCAAAGCTTATCTCTGGCGTTCTGCGCTATAATATGCCAATTGACAAGGTTGTATCGCTTATCGATGGTCTGCACCTTGATGATGAGAATATCAACACTTGGAAGAATGGTGTTAAGCGTGCACTGAAGCAGTATATTGAGGATGGTACACGCTCAAAGGGTAAGTGCCCTCAGTGTGGTCAGGAGAATATGGCTTACCAGAATGGCTGCCTGACTTGTATGAGCTGCGGATACTCTAAGTGCGGTTAGTAGATAGTCAAAACTCTATATATAGAGCCTTTTCACTGCTGTGAATGGGCTCTATTTTTGTAATATGGTGCCATAAGAGAAAACCGACCCTCTAAAATTTTGAATCTTAAAATGTTTTAGCTAACTTTGCCAGTTAGTAACAAATTTATAAAAAAGATATGGTAATATTAGTATTGAACTGTGGTAGTTCATCAATTAAGTATCAGGTGATTGACATCTGTGATTCTGGACATAATTTGCTTGCAAAGGGTATTGTAGAGCGTATCGGTCTTGCTGAGGGCGACTTGGTTCACAAGCCTGTTGGTAAGGATGTTTTCCGCCTCCATCAGCCTATCGCTGACCATACAACCGGTATTCGTCTTGTGCTCGACGCTCTTACAGATGCAAATCATGGCGTTATCTCTTCACTTGACGAGGTTAAGGCTGTAGGTCACCGTGTTGCTCATGGTGGTGAGTTCTTTGCTCAGAGTTGTCTTGTTGATGATGATGTTAAGGCGAAGATTCGCTCACTCTTTGACATTGCTCCACTTCACAACCCTGCAAACCTTGAGGGTATCCTCTCTATCGAGAAGGTGCTTCCTGCAGTAAAGCAGGTGGCGGTATTTGATACCTCTTTCCACCAGAGTATTGAGCCAATTAACTACCTCTATGCTCTTCCATACGAGTACTACGAGAAGTATCGTGTTCGTCGCTACGGCTTCCATGGAACAAGCCACAAGTTTGTAGCTAAGGTTGGTGCGGCTCTTGCAGGTCTTGAGCTTGAGAATAGTAAGATTATCACCTGCCACATCGGTAACGGTGCGTCAGTAACTGCTATTAAGGATGGTAAGAGCGTATGTACATCTATGGGCTTCTCTCCAGTTGATGGTCTTGTTATGGGTACTCGTTGCGGTGATGTAGATCCATCGGCTCTGCTCTTTATTGCAGAGAAGGAGGGTATGAACCTTGCGGATATAAACAATATGATAAACAAGCGCTCTGGTGTTGAGGGTCTGTCTGGTATCTCAAGCGATATGCGTGATATCGACGATGCATATGATGCTGGTAATCCTCGCGCTATTGTTGCTCGCGACCTCTACTATGACCGCGTACGCCAGTATATTGGAAAGTATGCAGCGCTGATGGGTGGTGTAGATATGATTATCTTCACCGGTGGTGTAGGTGAGAACTCTTGGGATCTTCGTGCTCGCGCAACTATGGGTCTGGAGTTTATGGGCGTTGAGATTAACGACGCAGTAAACCGCCCTACTCGTGGTACTGATACCATTATCTCTACCGACAACTCTCGCGTTAAGGTGGCTGTTATCGCTACAAATGAGGAGTTGGTTATTGCAACAGACACTTACAATTTGACAAAATAAACAATTGACTATGAAACATTTACAAGAGATAGTAGAGGCAGCTCAGGCACGTGGTAAGAAGCGCCTTGCAGTGGCTTATGGACAGGACTCTCACACCATTGAGGCTGTTTACGATGCATACAACGAGGGTCTGGTAACCCCTATCCTCTACGGTGACCGCATCACTATCGAGAAGGTTTGCAAGGAGCTTAATATTGACAGCTCTATCTTCCAGATTATAGACGAGAAGAGCGATGTTAAGGCTGCTAAGCTCGCAGCTACTGCTGTGGCTACAGGCGAGGCAGATGTACTTATGAAGGGTATGCTGCCAACTGATAAGTATATGCGTGCCATCCTGAATAAAGATCTGGGTCTGTGCCCTCCTAAGGCTGTGCTTAGCCACGTATCTGTATTTGAGTGGTCTGGCTACCACAAGCTCTTGCTTGCATCTGATATCGCGATTATCCTTCAGCCGGATATCAAGCAGAAGCAGCAGCAGATT
>CAJGDC010000047.1 GCA_904502005.1 uncultured Alistipes sp. | reverse complement strand
TATATCTCCAGAGATGGTCAAGATTATTGAGGAGGCAGGTATAGAACTTATAACAGTATAAATTATGGCAGAAAATAAGATTGAATTTGAGATTGACCCACAGGTTGCTCAGGGTCACTACTCTAACTTTGTCGTCATTGCGCACTCACCAAGCGAGGTAATTCTTGACTTTGCCTCTTTGCTTCCAGGAATGCCAAAGGCAAAGGTTGGTAACCGCATAATCCTTACTCCAGAGCACGCAAAGCGACTGCTCCTCTCACTGCAGGAAAATCTGCGTAACTACGAGAGCAAGTTTGGTGCAATCAAGGTTAATCAGGGTCCAGGCTTTGTTGAGCCAAAGGGTCAGGCTTAACAGCCGGCTCTAATCAACAGTTATCAAAATATAGCCATCAGATGATGGCTATATTTTTGTGCTTATAACTCTATGTTACAGCGCTCTTGACCCTTTTTCTGCTTTATACGATTGCTCCGCATAATTATATGTTACTGCATATGTCAACTACTAGCACTTAACGGTCACAAAAAAAGGAGAGGTAAAGCGTATGTGAGCAGCTCGGTTATTGAAGTGCAACGCAGCAAATGCTACCGTTTGACAGCAAAATAAAAAAGGAGAGGAATTCCTCTCCTTTTTTGTATAGCTCTGAGTTATTAGTAACTCAGCACCTTTGATGAAGCGTAAGAGATCTTCAGTGCATTTGCACGACGGAGCTCCTGCTTTACATCGGCGATGATACCCATCTTTGTGCCGCCGTCTGCCTTGAGGCAGATTGTCATAGAAGCACGGTCAGCCTCTGAAAGCTTATCGCGCTCTGCAGCTGCAAAGTCAAGGATATCCTTAGTAGTCTTATACGAATCGTTGAGCTGGATCAGTGGTGCTGTACCATACTTAGCCTGCATATGCAGAACAGGTACACCAATGTGAATGTAGCTCACGAGATTCTTCTTCTCGAGCTTCTGAACCTCAGTTGCCTCAGGGAGCCTGTACTTAACCATCAGCTCCTGGTCACGCATAGAGGTAGAGAGCATAAAGAAGAAGAGGATGATATAAACGACATCGGGAAGGGAGGTTGTTGACATTGCAGGAACCTCGCGCTCGCCCTTTTTCTTCATTACTGCCATATTACTTACCCATTTTACGTGGCTCAGCCTCTGAAATCTTCAAAGGTACAGCCTTGGTTATTACTTTACGCTCCTCCTCACCAAGATCAGCGAACTTCTTGCCGAACTTAGTCATAGAGACATCATCACGAACCTCGTTAAATGCACGAGTAAGCTCGTTCTGTACGCGGATATAAACCTGATAATCAGTATCTCGAGTATTCTGAAGCGAGATTACGCCCTCACTAACAGGGAAGGTCCACTTCGAGCCATCTGGCATATCGAAGGTCTGCTCCTTCTTCTCAGGGAGGTTCTCATCATCATAAGGGTTAAGGATAAACTCCTTAGCCTTGTCCTTAAGATAATGGAGATCCATCACCTGACCGCCTGCCATCAGCTGACCGCTACCCGATACGAAAACAAGGAGAAGGTTACGCTCTTTAACCTTGATATCCTCCTGCTTTACATTCGGATCCGGCATAGGCGGAAGCACACGCACGATACCGGTATCAACATCCATTGTAGAAACCACAAGGAAGAAGATAAGCACGGTAAAGGCGATATCCGCTTGTGACGAAGCGTTGATTTCAGGTATTTTCTTACTTTTTGCCATAAATTACCTTACTATTTGAACAGGTTACGAACCTCAGTATAAAGTGTTACAAGGATAGAAGCCGCAGCTACTACATAAGTAACAAGAATACCAACCTCAGAGATAACCAACTCGAATGGATCATCGAATACACCACCAGCAGAGTTAGGAATTACAATACCATCGTGACCAAGTGCGATGAAGAGTGCAGCACCTACTACAACTACAACAAGCACAATGGCAAGCATTGTCTTCTTCAAACCTGCAGGATTAGTAATCGTACCCTTAATAGCTGAGATCAGCACGCTAAGAACTGCTCCAATGAGCAGAGCGTAGCCCCAAACGAGGTTCCAGCTAATGGCAACCTCGTTACCGCTAGAAACTACAGCCCAACCTACCATAACAGCAGTGATGGCAAACAGCAGTCCAAGCAGTATATTTAGAAACTTTTTCATAGTTTGTTCTGTGTACGATTATTGTTTAGGTCTAATTATTTCTTGTAAACTGTAAGGATATCCATCAGGGTGATAGAAGCATCCTCCATCTCATTTACAATACCGTCAATCTTAACGATTACGTAGTTGTAGAACACCTGAAGAACCATTGCAGCAATCAGACCCAACAATGTAGTAAGCAGCGCAACCTTCATACCACCTGCAACGAGTGCTGGAGAGATGTCACCTGCAGCCTGGATAGAGTCGAATGACTGTACAAGACCTACTACAGTACCCATAAATCCGAGTGATGGAGAGAGTGCGATGAAGAGGCTCAACCAACCAAGACCAGACTCAAGCTGACCTGTCTGAACTGAACCGTAAGATACAACAGCCTTCTCAACTGCATCAAGACCCTGCTCGTAGCGGTCAAGACCCTGCCAGTAGATAGAAGCGATTGGACCCTTAGTGTCACGGCAAACAGCCTTAGCAGCCTCGATACCACCCTCGTTAAGAGCCTTCTCTACCTGTGCGATGAACTTCTTAGTGTTGATAGTAGAAAGACCGAGGAAAAGGATACGCTCGATTGCAATTGCAAGACCGAGAACAAGTACGATAAGGATTGGGAGCATCCATCCCCAACCACCCTCGAGGAACTTCTGCATAAGCACGTGGTGGAGTGACTCACCAGCGATCTGAACCTCAGGATCAACAACAGCCTCCTCAACAACAGCCTCCTCTGCTACTGGAGCAGCCTCAGCGTTCTCTACGGTAGCCTCCTCAGCAGGTGCTGCAGCAGCAGCGTCCTGTGCGATTGCAGTGCTGAACGACAGAGCAGCAACTGCCAAAACCAAAAATAATTTTTTCATAGTGTTTTTAATAAGTTAAAAAATTTGAATAGTTTTTTGTTAAAAATTTCTCTCTATTAGTCTTTTTAGTTGTTTTTCAGTCCAAAACGCAAATTTGACCAGCGACCAAATTTTCGCAAATTTTTACCTATAACACATTATGTATCAGTACGTTAAAGCCGCGAAAAGGGTGTTTTTTCGCCATTTAACGACTCTTATCAGTCCGAAATATACAAAAAATATTTTGTTTCTGCAAAGTCTAAGCATCAAATTCTCCACTTTTTGATTGCAACATACTCTTGGCAACGCAATCTTTTTGTGGACAATTTCCCAATTGAAGCATCAACTTTGTCACCGCAGCCTCCGTAGTCATATCGTGACCGCTGATTACACCAACCTGTTGTAGACGCTTTCCTGTTTCGTATAGCTCCATCGCCACCCCACCGCCTACACACTGGGTGACATTAACCACGGTAACTCCGCGAGCAATAGTCTGAGCGAGCAGGTTGATAAACCAGTCTGCCGTAGGGGCGTTACCCGTACCGAAGGTCTCAAGCACCACGCCTCGCAGCCCCTCAACCGACAGCACAGCCTTGAGTGTGGTCTCAGAGATTCCTGGGAAGATTTTAAGGATAACGACATTGGTATCAAAGCCCTCGGTTATCCTGAGTGGTTCGGCAATAAACTCACCCTCAAACCACCCCTCTTCGTAGTGGATATATGCCGTGTTGTAGTTGATATTCACACCCACCTCGGCAAGTGGAGGATAGTTTCGCGAATCGAAAGCATTGAGCGCCTCTGCTGAGAGTTTCGAGGTACGATTTGCACGGAAGAGTTTATTCTGGAAGTATAGGCACACCTCTGGCACCATAGGGTAACCATTTCTGCTTGCCGCAGCAATCTCTATGGCTGTAATAAGATTCTCACGCCCATCCGTACGCATGATACCCATAGGAATCTGACTACCCGTAAAGACCACCGGCTTCTGTAGATTCTCAAACATAAAGCTGAGTGCCGACGCTGTATAGGACATAGTATCTGTACCGTGCAGAATTACAAAACCGTTATATTTATCGTAGTTGTCACGCACCGTATGTGCCAGCTCACGCCACAGCTCGGGGGTGACATTCGATGAGTCGATAGGTGGCATCTTATGCACATCAATGTGTACATTCAGGTGTCTTACAGCCGGAAACTCCTTCTCAATGGAGTTGAAGTCAAAGGGTATAAGCGTTCCACTCTCATCACGCTGCATACCGATTGTTCCACCGGTGTAAATAATCAAAATTGATGGTTTAGTACTCATACAATTATATGTTAAATATTCTTTTTGCATTTGCCGTAGTTTGTGCTTCAACACTCTGATAATCAACACCCTTAATCTCAGCAATCTTTGCACAAATATACTTCACATAGCTCGACTCATTACGTTCACCGCGATGAGGTGCAGGGGTTAGATATGGGCAATCTGTCTCGATAACTATATCGCTCAAATCCATCTGCTCCACCACCGGCACAAGCTTGCTCTTCTTAAATGTCACCACGCCGCCGATACCAAAAAGGAAGTCGCCACACCTTTTGAGTCGCTCATAACTCTCCACCCCATCAGAGAAGGCGTGAAAAATTCCTCTGACGCCTCTGCCGGCAAACTCCTCCATCACCTGACACATCTCCTCCCACGCGTTGCGAGTATGGACCACAATCGGCAGATTATATTTTATCGACATCTCCACCTGCGCCTTGAACGCCTCAATCTGCTGCTCGCGGTAGTCGCTGCTCCAATAGAGGTCAAGACCTATCTCTCCAACACCCCAGAAGTGCGAAATACCCTCAGGTGGCTGCTGTAGATAGTGCTCCACAAGCTCCAGGTCGGCTCTCCAGTGCGGATTTTCGTTTACCGAAGTGGGATGCAAACCCATCATCGGCAGTGCAAAGTCGGGATAACGCCGTGCAAGGGCAAACATCCTCTCGTAACTCTCCGAGTCTATCGCTGGGAGCATAATCAGCTCCACACCCGCCTCGTGACAACGCTCAATAGCCTGCTCGCGGTCTGCGTCAAACTCTGGCTCGTATATATGTGAATGTGTATCTATTAACATCAGTTCTCCTTCTCTAAAATTCTAACAATATCTCTACCCGTGCACACCATCTGCGCCATTGAGGTTGCAATCATACGATTTGCGCCCCATGACATGGCATCATTTGCCCGACCAGGCAATGCCATCAGGGCACGGGAGTAACTATCTGCACATCGTGCTATGTTTGGAATCTCACCACTCTCAATCACCACCACACCATCAGATAGCGCAGCCACCAAGCGCTCATCTGCACTCTGCCTATCATCTACCACCGCCGACATAACGCCCACCTCGCTTATTATCGCTCCACCAGCCTCTAAAACCTCATCTGCAAGGTGTCGCCCCGCCTGAGCAGATAGCTGCGACAATGGCGCACTGGCCACAGCTATGCACCTCAATCCACAATTTATAGCGTATCGTAATGACAGAGCATCCACACAACCCTCAAGCATACCAACCACTACAACCTCGGGCATCAAGTCGGCCATCTGCTCAATAATCTTAATCACCATCTTGTTGCCGTAGGCGCTAACTTGACTCCGCTCACCCACTATAGCAATAAGCGAAGAGCTATTTACCAGCGCCTCGTCCCCTACCATATATATAATATGAGGATAGTCTGCTGTATATCGCATCCTGTTTGGATAACCATCATCCGATGACGACACTATCCTCACCCCAGCACGCTGACACTCCTCAATCTTCTTTCGCGCACTCTCTTTACCCGCTCCAGAGGCTATTAGACTCGCAACATCAGACCTGAGAGCGCCCTTTGAAACAAGCTCCGCCTCCGAAACGGCATAAACCTGCTCGGCAGAGCCAAATCTCTCAATAAGGTGCCCCACAGCTTGGTGCGTCAACTTAGGCACAAAAGTAAGTGCTAAATCCTCAAATTTCATAGTTTTTCTGAGGCGAAATATAAAAAAATTAAAATTTTCAGCGTAAAGATACGATTTTTTTTGGATTTGAAATAAAAACGCACTATATTTGCACACCCAAACGGATAAAACCGTAAAAAAATGGTCTGATGGCCGAGTGGCTAGGCAGAGGTCTGCAAAACCTCGTACAGCGGTTCGAATCCGCTTCAGACCTCTAAAGCACCTCTGAAAAGAGGTGCTTTTTTTGTTGCGGCAATGGAGCGATGCTCCTTGTGCATTGCTCCCCTTTAGCAGCGGTTACCTCCGTCGTTATTGTCTTGCCAAAAAATATTCTATTTGGTCACAATTGTGAGGCTGAGGGTTAAAAAGTTGCAAAGGTGGCGAGAAAAGGTTACTTTTGTCAATAATAATATTTTCAAGGATAAAATCAAACAATTATGCAGGTTGTGCAAGCAATTGGGGCGGTGAAGGTGTCAAATAGAACCTCTGTAGGTATTAGGACATTGAATATCAAGCAGAAAGTGGTCGGTATGGTACTGCGTGGCACAAAGAAGATTTACCACGATGATAGAGTGACCATTGCCGAGGCTGGCGATATGTTCCTGCTCAATGAGGGTCTGCATCATATTGAGGAGTGCGCTGACAATCAACTTTTTGAGCAGATTCTCTTCTATATTACAGCCGAAGAGTTACACAAGCATATTGTTACACTTATCCAGCAGTATCAATTAGAGTGTTTTACGACCCATCATTGTCGTAAGTGTCAGAGTAATAACTTCGTTGTCAGTAAACCCAACAAGTCGTTGTCTGAGTTCTTCAGTAGCATAAACAACACCTTTAATAGCACTAATAGCCAAATTGGTGAGCATCTTCGCCAGATGCGAACTATTGAGTTGGTCTATCATATTCTCTGCTCCGAGGATGGTTGCCTGAAAAATCAACTACTACAGGGTGCAGACATTGATAGAGTTAAATTCATGGGGTGTATATACGACCATATTCTCAAGGAGTGCACGGTCGAGAGCCTTGCCGCAGCGACACATCGTTCGCCGACATCGTTCAAGAAGGAGTTTCGTCGCTACTTCCACACCTCGCCACATAAGTGGTTTATCAACCAACGCCTGCAAATTGCGCATACAATGCTCCTCTCAACAGACCAGACCGTCGAGCAGATTGGCAACTACTGCTGCCTGCATAACCCCTCACACTTCATCAGCCGCTTCCGCGAGCGCTACAACATGACCCCGAAGGTCTTTAGACAAGTGGCTCGGGGTGAGAGATAGTCCACACCTCAGATAGCACACCTCCAATAAAAATCCTCCAACTGCCATTTAGAAGCTGATTAAAGATTTGTTTACAAATTATTTTAATCAGCTCATATTACATAAATATTTTGTATATTTGCGATATGGAGGTTGTAAATCTACTACACTTTGATTGCCGAGCAGAGCTTAGACTTTGGCTTGAGCGACACCACACCACCGAGCGAGAGTGCTGGGTGGTGACCTCGCGTGCAAAGCAATTGCCTCAAGGGGTTATACCCTACATTGAGGTTGTTGAAGAGGCGCTCTGCTTTGGGTGGATAGATTCAACACTAAAGCGGTTACCTGATGGTCGTTTGGCGCAGAGGCTCTCTCCTCGTCGCCCAAATAGCCACTGGACAGAGCTAAACCGAGAGCGTTGTGCCGACCTTGAGAGGCGAGGGCTTATGACCGAAGAGGGGCGCAAGGCATTAGAGCAAGCGAAAAAATAGATTAAAAATATTGTAGTTATGAGAGTTGCAATTTACGGAGCAGGCTCACTGGGAACAATCTTAGGAGCCTACATTAGCAAGGGTGGCGTAGAGATTGAGTTGATAAATCGCAACAAGGCTCACATTGAGGCGCTCAAAAACAACGGAGCACACATTGTGGGAACTGTAGAGTTCACGCAGAGCGTTACCGCCTACACGCCCGACATGATGAGTGGGGTCTATGACATCATATTCCTTATGACCAAGCAGCAATACAATGCCGAGGTGGTTGAGATGCTCAAGGATTACCTTTCACCAGATGGCGTAATTGTCACCTTCCAAAATGGACTTCCAGAGCCACAGATTGCTCAGATTGTGGGTGCAGAGCGTGTTTTGGGCTGCGCTGTAGCGTGGGGAGCAACCCTCAAAGAGCCTGGAGTTTGTGAACTGACAAGTAGCCCCGATGCGCTATCATTCTCACTGGGCGCACTGACCGAGCAGGGCAGCAAACATATTGCAAACGTAAAGCCTCTGCTCGAGCTGATGGGCAGTGTAGATGTTGAGCAGAACTTTATCGGCACACGATGGAGTAAGCTTCTCATAAACGCCTCATTCTCAGGCATGAGCGCGGTGCTCGGAACGACATTTGGTGGTGCAGCATCAGATAAAAGCTCTCGTCGTATTGTGCAGGCGATAATCAAGGAGTGCATTGATGTCTGCAAAGCTGGTGGCATTCGCATAGAGCCTGTGCAGGGTAAGGATATCGTAAAACTTCTCGACTATAACAACGCCCTCAAGCGTGCATTCTCGTTTTTCATCATCCCAATAGCTATCCGCAAGCACGCCAAGCTCAAGGCGAGCATGCTCCAAGATATTGAGAAGGGAAAACTTACCGAGGTAGATGCAATCAACGGCGCTGTCTCTGCATTTGGTCGCACCGTAGGATGCCCGACGCCGATGAACGACCGCGTGGTGGAGATTATCCACCGCATTGAGCAGGGCGAGCTAAGCCCAAGTTTTGATAATTTACGCCTATTTAATTAATTACAGACCAACAAAAGAGAGCAACGCCTGAGCACACTGCTGTGGTTGCTCAACGAAGCTCATGTGGCCCGAGTTATCCATCCACACCACTTTGGCTTGTGGGTGAGACTCGGCTATGGTCTGAGCTACAGCTTCGGGGATATACTCATCTTTGCGACCAAAGATAAAAAGCTGTGGTGCAGGTAGTTCTCTTAGCATATAATTCTGATCCTTGCGAGCCATCATACCGCCCAACAACGCCACTATACCCTCATCTTCTGTCATGTGTACAATCTCCACAAGGTCCTCGATAAAGTCCTTGCAACGAGAACGGTTGTCAGCAGCAAATCCTGCACCGGGAGCGGTCTGCGCCAAGAGCTCCTTCTTACCCGACTTAACGAGTGAAATCTCGCGCTCACGATTCTTGCGCTTCTCCTCGCTATCTGCATTTGGCGTAGAGTGTAGCAACACCACACCCGCCACCTGCTCTGGATGCCTCTCACAGAGGGCCAGTGCGACATATCCACCCATTGAGTGACCGACGATATAGGCACTTTCAATACCCAATGCCTTAAGCGCAGCTGATACGACATCTGCAAGATAGTCCATCGTATGAACACTACCCTTAACCTCGGAAATTCCATGTCCTGGCAGGTCGAGCGTCACCACACGCACACTCTTGTAAATCAGCGGAATAAACTCCTCCCATACCAATATACTCTCCAGATATCCGTGTAGAAGAACAACGCACTTTTCTCCCTTTTCAGAGTCACATAGATGCAGAGCAGTATCGCCCGCCATTATAAATTTTTCAACCATAATTCTCTAAAATCGTTATCAACGACTCAAAATTACAAAAAAAATCGTAACTTTGAACGATTTATGTACACTTTGCAACCATAATGAAGATTAATTATATAAAATGCCATGGCTCGGGCAACAAGTTTGTAATGATAGATACTGTTGCGCAACAGGTAGACCAAAGCCTACTCCCTGCGCTCTCTAACGCAGTGTGCAATAGAGAGTTAGGTATTGGCGCTGATGGTATTCTGCTACTTGTGCAGAACGTTGACGGTCTATATGGCATGCGTATGTTCAACCCCGATGGCTCGGAGGCTGAGATGTGCGGCAATGGCATCCGTTGCATCGCCCGCCTTGCAGAGCAATATATCGGCAGCCGAGAGTTTGACCTTACCTCTGGCGGAAAGGTATACCCTACAGCTCGCTACGCTCCAATTTATGGAGATATTCCGACCTACGGCGTTGAGATTGGGGTCAATTTAACAAGCAAAGACTTCGCCTTTATCCCAACGGAGCAGGATTGTTTCATTGACTGCATAATTGAGCCGCTGCATCCCACACTGCGCTGGACTGCAATCTCGGTGGGCAATCCTCATATTATCGCAGTGGTAGAGAAGATTGACCTCTCACTGCTTGAGCAGCTTGGCGAGCGAGTTAAACACCTCCCTGAAACATTCCCATACGGTGTAAACATCAGCTTGGTGGAGCTACGCGATAAGAATAGAATCTTCGTTACCACATTTGAGCGCGGTGCGGGCATAACCCCTTCGTGCGGCACAGCTATGACCAGCTCTGCAACTGCTATGGCACTGCAGGGACTCTGTGACTACGGCACCGAGATTATTGTTGAGAATCGCGGAGGTATGGTGCGTTGTCTCTGTTCAAATGAGCAGGGATTAAAGACAACCCTTATTGGCAATGCAAGCTTCACCGAACGTGGAGAGATTGACTTTGACGGCAAAACTTTTGCATTCCACAGCAACACCATTATAGAGGATGAGACTGAGGCGTGGAGTTCTTTTTTAGCAAGTAGAGAGTAGGATGAAACGGATGATTGCATATCTATTGGCTGTTGTTGCGGCGATACTCATATCGTCGTGTAACGTTACGCGCAATCTTCCAGAGGATAGCTACCTACTGCAACGAGTTATCGTTCAACCAGATAAGAGCGTTAGCCACGACACTCAGATAACCACTGAAGATGTCTACAAATATATCCGCCAAACGCCAAACAAGCACTTCCTGGGCACAAACTTCTACGTCGAGGTCTACAACCTTGCCAACCCCGAGAAGGATAACTGGTGGAACGACCTGAAGCGTCGCATTGGCGAGGAGCCTGTTCTCTTTGATATGAATCAGACCGAGAAGTCTGCCGAGAATCTGAAGATCTATCTCGACTCTCGTGGCTACTTCTCCTCAAAGGTTACCTATAGCGTTGATACCACCTATCGCCGCAAGAGGGCAAAGGTCATCTACTCTCTCAAGCAGGGCAAACCATATATTATTGACAACATAAAGTATGAATTTAGGGACCGCTTCCTTGAGCCTATTCTTCTACCCGACAGTGTTAATCGTCTGATACACAGCGGTGATATCTTCAACATTGCCACCCTTGATGCCGAGCGTGAGCGTATTGCCGCAATGCTCAAAAACCGAGGCTACTACGACTTTTCCGTTAGCAACATATCCTATATAGCCGACACGCTTAATCAACCATATCGTGTCGCCATAACGATGATAGTAAAGCAGAAACTGGCAGGCTACACCCCTCGTGGTGAGGCAATCTATGACAACAATGCCGTCTATCGTCTGCGAAATGTGGATATCATCCCGGGCTATAATGCTGTGAAGGATAAGGGAGAGGAGAGCTACATGTTCAGCTTTGACACCACATCCTATCATGGTCTGAACATACTCTTTGATGGCAAGCGTCCATATATCCGCCCGAAAGTTCTGCGACCTGCGATACCACTCTACTCTGGGGCAATATACAACCACTCCCATGTGCAGAGGACCTATAACAACCTGCTACAGATGGGATTTAAGAGCGCACGAGTATCCTTTAGCGAGCTTAATGACTCACTCTATAAGCACCAAAACTACCTCACCTATGTCGGGGGCTCCGACTCGTTGCTTATGAACTATACCCGTGAGCGATATTTGGACTGCAAAATCCTCTGTACCCCGTCGCTCAAGCAGAGTCTTAAGGCGGAGCTTGAAGGCTCTACAACATCGAGCTTCTACGGCGTCAAGGCTACAGTAGGATACCAAAATAGAAATGTCTTCCGCGGCGCTGAGATGCTTGAGCTTACCGGAACGGTCGGCTATGAGTATATGAAAGCACCTGATGCCCTGCGCCGAAGCGCCATAGAGTTCGGACTCTCTGCGGGTCTGTCATTCCCTCGCTTTCTCTTCTTCCGCACCTCGGGTTTGAGCCGTTTTACCGCGCCAAAGACACGCTTTGAAATCTCATACAACCACCAGAATAGACCATACTATCGCCGTGATTTGTCTAGCGTCGTCTGGTCATACTCGTGGCGCAATATGCAGCACTCGTCGTTTGTTGTGCGCCCGATTAGTATCAACTGGGTCAATGTAGGATATATCAACCAAGACTACTTCAACTCGTTGCAAAATGAGTACCTTAAGCGCAGCTACGAGTCACAACTTATCGTCGGACTCTCCGGCTCATACACCTATAACAACCCTCGCGCCGAGAGTTCGCTCAACCAGACCCTTGTGCGCGTAAATGGGGAGGTTGCGGGCAATACTGTTGATGGATTGATGCACCTGTTCTCAAAGCCGGTGGCAGGACAAGATTACTATAACTTCCTCGGCATCCGCTACTCACAGTATTTCCGTGTGGATGTAAACGCCTCACAGCGAGTGATGATAGGCGAGAAGTGCTCCTTTGCTGCTCGACTATATGCCGGCGTTGGCGTGGCATACGGAAACTCAGACGCTATACCTTTTGACCGTATGTTCTACGCTGGTGGTAGCAATAGCATGCGAGGTTGGGCACCGCGTACCTTGGGTCCTGGATCAAGTCCACTGCCAGAGAATGTTGTCTATCCAACACAGCTGGGAGATATGAAACTTGAGGCTAATGTCGAGTTCCGATTCCCTATTTGGGGAATGTTCCATGGTGCCACATTCTTTGATGCAGGTAATATTTGGTACATGGGACACAACGGCGTTGAGTACCCTGATAGCTCCGTATTCCACTTTAAGGATTTCTACAAACAGTTAGGCTTTAATACAGGTATTGGTATTCGCTTAGATATTAAGTTTGCCATACTCCGCCTGGATTGGGGTATTCAGCTCCACAACCCTAATAAGCCTGCTGGTGAAAGGTGGATTCACAACTTTAAGTGGAAGAACACCTCGCTCAACTTCGGCGTAGGCTACCCATTCTAACGATAAATAGATACTATGACTCATATAGAATATAAGTACCTCAACAGAGTGAACTCCCCCGCAGAACTCAAACAGCTCACAATAGACGAACTATCTCGCTATTGTGACGAGCTTCGCCAGTATATCATTGAGCAGTGCGCCGTAAATCCCGGTCACCTTGCCTCTTCATTGGGCGCAGTTGAGATTGCTGTGGCTGTACACTATGTCTACGACACCCCTACCGATAAACTTATCTGGGATGTGGGACATCAGGCTTATGCCCATAAGATTATCACCTCGCGCCGCGATGCCTTTGTTACTAATCGTAAACTCAACGGCATTAGTGGCTTCCCTCGTATGGCAGAGAGTGAGTATGACGCCTTTGGTGCAGGCCACGCATCTGTCTCTATCTCGGCAGCACTGGGTATGGTTAAGGCGGCTCAACTTCGTGGTGAGCAATATAAAACTATAGCAGTCATTGGCGATGGCTCTATGACTGGAGGTCTTGCTTTTGAGGGTCTTAATAACGCTGGTGCAGATAAAAATAACGACCTGCTGGTTATCCTTAACGATAACAACATGGCTATCGACCGCGCAACAGGCGCACTGAATGACTACCTGCTGCGCATGTCTACATCGAGGAGCTACAACCGCTTTAAGCAGGGGCTCTGGTCGCTCTTCTCGCACATCCCGCCACTGTTGCGCCTATGTCAGAAGGCTGGCAACGCCATTAAGCACGGTCTGCTACAGAATAGCAACCTCTTTGAGAGCTTCGGCTTCAGATACTTCGGCCGCATAGATGGCCACGACGTAAAACAGCTTGTCCGCACCCTTACAGCCCTCAAGGATATACGCTCGCCAAAGTTGCTACACGTGATGACTGCCAAGGGTCATGGCTATCAGCCTGCTGAGCAGGACCTCACCGTATGGCACGCACCGGGCAAGTTCAACCCCGACACGGGCGAGAGAATAAAGTCTGCTAGCGACAAAGACCGCTATCAGGATGTCTTTGGACACACATTGCTGCAGCTTGCCGAGCAAGATAACCGCATTGTGGGCGTCACGCCGGCAATGCCAACGGGCTGCTCGATGAATATTATGATGGAGAAGATGCCTCAGCGTTGCTTTGACGTGGGTATTGCCGAGGCGCACGCCGTAACCTTCTCTGCAGGTCTTGCAGCCGCAGGTCAGGTGCCATTCTGCAACATCTACTCAACCTTTATGCAGCGTGCTTACGACAGCATTATCCACGATGTGGCACTGCAACGTCTACCTGTCGTCCTCTGCCTTGACCGCGGAGGTATTGTGGGCGAGGATGGAGCGACACACCACGGAGCCTTTGATTTGGCGTACCTCAGCTGTATTCCAAATCTGATTGTTGCTGCACCGAGCGATGAGCTGGAGCTGAGAAACTTGATGTACACCGCCCTCAAGAGCGGCTCACCATTCGCTATCCGTTACCCTCGTGGCGAAGGTCAAGGTGTTGAATGGCAAAACACCCCATTTGAAGAGCTACCTATCGGCAAGGGTAGACAACTACGAGAGGGAGAGGATGTTGCACTGCTCGCTATCGGTAAAACATGTAGCTTTGCCCTTGAGGCGGCACAGATGGCAGAGGCGGAGGGACGTTATGTTGCTGTCTATGACCTGCGCTATGCCAAACCACTGGACCGCGAGCTAATTTGCGACATTGCACAGCGATTTAAGCGAATTATTACTGTAGAGGATGGTGTTCTGCGCGGCGGCGTGGGCGAGGCTGTCACAAAACTGCTTGCAGATATAGGCTGCACAGCAAAGATTACAACCCTCGGCATTGACGATGCATTTATCGAGCAAGGTACCCCATCTGAGCTCTATAACCTCTGCGGATATGACGCTCAAGGCATACTAAAGGCGATAAAATCGTAAAAAAACAAAAAAATCCTCCAAAATATTTGGATTATAAAAATATTTACCCTACCTTTGCACCGCTGTTGAGAAAGATAGCAGCTTTTAGGCCCAGGTGGTGGAATTGGTAGACACGCTACTTTGAGGGGGTAGTGGGCATTAGCCCGTGTGAGTTCGAGTCTCGTCCTGGGCACCAAAGGGTAAAAGAGTTGGATGTTTCCAACTCTTTTTTTGTTTTATCATCCTACCCCACACTACATAAACAAACCGAGCTGCAACATATTTTGTGCAGCTCGGTCTATAAATTAAGCAACGCTTCTATTTCTCGAATTAAGCCTTACCGTTAGAACCAAGTACGTTCACAATCTTGTGGATGTACTGCTTCTTCATATTCTCACGAGCAGGACCGAGGTACTTACGTGGGTCGAACTCTGCTGGGTTTGTAGCGAATACCTCACGGATAGCAGCAGTCATAGCAAGACGAGAGTCAGAGTCGATGTTGATCTTGCAAACAGCGCTCTCAGCAGCCTTACGGAGCTGTGACTCAGGAATACCTACTGCAGCCTTAAGTGCACCGCCATACTTGTTGATTGTTGCAACCTCCTCCTGTGGGACTGAAGAAGAGCCGTGGAGAACGATTGGGAAGCCTGGAAGCTCCTTCTCGATAGCTGCAAGAACATCAAATGCCAATGGTGGTGGTACGAGAAGACCAGTCTCTGGGTCAAGTGTGCACTGCTCTGGAGTGAACTTGTAAGCACCGTGTGAAGTACCGATAGAGATAGCGAGGCTATCGCAACCAGTCTTAGTTACGAAGTCTACAACCT